>JAUWQU010000087.1 GCA_030610965.1 Phycisphaerae bacterium | reverse complement strand
TCCGTAGCCTTGATCTCCAGCAAGACGATCCGATCCATCACGATGTCCGCCACGTATTGGCCGACAAGGAATCCGTCGAAATCCACCCGAAGCGGAACCTGTCTGACTGCCTGAATGCCCTCCCTCTCCAGCGCCACCATCATCGAATTCTCATACACCTTCTCAAGAAATCCGCATCCCAATGTATTCTGAACGCGGTAGGCGCACTTTAGTATCCGCTCCGTCAACTCCTCATACGCCCCAATAGCCATAACCCAACCCTCAATTCTCTTCCGCTTCTTCTGCTTCTTCTGCTGCTTCTTCCGCTTCTTTATCCAAATCCGTATCCCCTGCATCCCCTGCATCCCTGCTAATACCTGCATCCCTGCTGATACCTGCATCCCTGCTGATCTCCTTGGCGACGGCATCGAGGACGCCGTTGATGAATCTTGGGCTCTCGGCCGTGGAGAACTCTCGGGCCAGACGGATGGCTTCGGTGATGACGACTTTCCGCGGCGCCCGGCCGGAGCGGAGTTCGTACGTGGCCAGGCGGAGTATGTTGCGGTCCACAAGCGCGAGCCGGCCGAGGTCCCAGTGCCGCGCGTGTCGGGCCAGGATCTGGTCGCAGGTGGGCACGTCGTCGAAGGCGTCGCGCGTCAGCGCGTGGGCGGCCTCGATGGTGGCCTCGTCCTCCTTGCTGTCGGTGATGAACTCGTGGGCCTGCTGGCGAGCCCCGGCGCCCTGGGCGTCGAGGCAGCAGAGAACCTGAAGCGACAGGCGTCGTGTCCTGTGGCGGCTGCTCACGAAGATTGCCCGTTCCTAGGTTTTTTTGCCGGAAGATTTGGCAGAAAGCTTGCCGGAAGGTTTGCCGGAAGATTTGCCGGAAGTCCGGCCGGAAGCGCCGCCGGGCACCTGGCCCAGCAGGTTCACCATCTCGATGGCCGACAGGGCGGCGTCGGCGCCCTTGTTGCCGCTCTTGGCACCGGCCCGGTCCACGGCCTGCTCGACCGTGTCGCACGTCAGCACGCCGAAGATGCATGGCACGCCCGTGCTCATCGACGCCATCGCCACGCCCTTGGCCACCTCGGCCGCGATGTACTGGTAGTGGTCCGTGCCGCCGCGAATGACCGCCCCGAGGCATATGACGGCCGCGTACTCGCCGCAGGCGGCGAGCTTCTGGGCGACAAGCGGTATCTCGAAGCTGCCCGGCGACCAGAACACGTCCACGCGGGCCTCGTCCACGTGGTGGCGGTCGAGGGCGTCCAGGGCCCCGCCCAGCAGCTTGCTGGTGACGAACTCGTTGAACCGCCCGACGACGATAGCGAACCTGGCGCCCGCCGGCGCGATCAGCTTGCCTTGGTATGTATTCATTCGTCTTGCTCCTTGCCGCCGCCAAGCGGCCCGCCACGGCGGATCGCAATCCCGCGGCCAATTTAGCGACACAGGAGTATACGCCCAAGCTGCCCCTTGTGGCAAGGCCTGTTCCGGCCTAAGCGAAGACGATCGACGCGTAGCCGACGGTGGTGTCGTCGAGTTCGTGGGGATACTGCTCGTGAGTGACGACGTAGCTGTTGGTGTAGCCCAGGCAGATGCCCTTTGTTGCGCCGAGGGCTTCGCAGGCGGCGATGGCGGCGGTAAGGGCCCCTGCCCCGCAGGCGTTCATGTGCTTGCAGGTTTCGGGCAATACGCTTTTGGCGTCCATTGCCTCGGCCAGGTCGATTACCCGGCGGTCGTTTTGGCGGGTCCACTGCTCGCCGATTTCGCCCCGCCCGCCGGGAGCTGGGAAGTGCCCGCCGTGGTGCGACAGGTCGGTCGAGGCGACTATGGCGATCTCGTCGGCCCGCGCACCGGCGGCCTCGGCCACGGCCTTGCCGATATCTATCGCCAGCGGCGAGGGGGGAACGCTGATGGGAAGAATCCTGGCCTCAGGCGCAACTATTTGAACGAAAGGAATTTGCACTTCAATCGAGTGTTCGTGCTCGTGGGCGTCCGCATTATCGCGGCAGCAGGAGCCCCCCGCGGCCAGCACGGCCTGGGCGAGTTGCTCGTCTATGGGGACCTCGCCCAGCGGCGTCAGCCAGGCGCCGGACGCGTAGACCTCGCCGAGCCGCACGGCCCCGGTGTGGTCGGCGCCGAACAGCACGATGGTCTTGAGCGAAGATGCCGCCGCCAGCGCCTTCAGCGTAAGGGCCGCCAGCTTGCCGGAATAGACCCATCCGGCGTGCGGGACGACCCCTCCGTAGAGCCGCCCCGGCAATGACTCCGGCACTTGGGCCTCGGCCAGGAGCCCCTCGGCGTGGCGCCGGCAGGAAGCGGGGCTTGATTCGTAGAACATTCCGGCTCGCACTGGCGTTCTAATGGTCATGGCTCACCTCGAATATGGCTAACCGTGCAGGTTGTTTTCGACGATAGTTTCTAGCAAAACTGCTGCATCTCCGTATATATTGTATTGGGATGTGATGGAAGGTCTTTATGAATACGGAAAACACACAAGACAGCAAGGCTGACGCGCTCGAGGCCCTGGCCGCCCAGGCCGGCGGCGGTCAAACGGACTCCCCCGATCCCCAAATCGGCGAATCCGACGCCGACTGCGGGCAGGAGCCCACGGTATCGGCGCCGCCCGAGACGGCAACGGGCGAGCAGGACCCGTTCGGTCGCCTGGCCGCCGCAGCCGATGCGGCGTCGGAATCTGCCACCCAAGAGCCGCCGGAAAATCCTGACGCGCAGGGCTTCCTCCAGCAGATGGCCCAGGAATCCGGGGTCGCCAGCCCGGAACTCAGCAAACTAAGGGCCTTGACGGGCGGCTACGCCGAAGTGGTGGAAGTCGACGGTTCGGGAGGGTTCGTTGCCACCGGCACGCCGACAATACGGACTCCCCAGCGAGCAGCCAGGCTGCAGGCCAACACCCGCCTCATGCACAGTCAGGCATTCAAGCAGACGATGATCCCCCTGCTGCTGGTCGTCGGCGGGCTGCTGATCTTCTTCTGCGTCGTGACGGGCGCGATGCTGATCAGCGAGGGTTTCGACTCCAACCCCGCGGCGCCGGGCGGACTCCAGACGTACGGCAAATACTTCATCGTCGCGGCGCTGCCGATCGGCGCGATCCTGATCATGGGAGCATGGCTTTTCTACCTGGACACCAGGAAGTCCGCCGCAGGCCAACGCGATCGCACCTGAGCCTTCGGCTGACCCGTGGAAAGAAGGGCATAGGTCTTGGCTCATAGGGCGCCAGCAGATGAGCCGGCCTGACGGCAAGATCCTGATTGAGGCCCTGCCGCCCCAAGAGCTATGACCGAAGACCGAAGACCTTCTTTTCGAAACAGCGGCCCGGCCGGCTGGGGCGCAAACGCGTGGACCTGGACAATGCCAAGCCGAACAAAGCGCTGAACTGGCCTAACCGCATCAGCCTGGCTCGGCTGCTGCTGGTTGGCCCGTTTATCGTCCTTCTGCTTAACCAGCAGCCCTGGCCCTGGGCAAGGCAAGCGGCGCTGGGGATATTCGTTGTGATGGCCGTGTCGGACTTCGTCGACGGCCTGCTTGCAAGGCGGACCGGAGCGATAACGAGGCTCGGGGCAATCCTCGATCCCCTGGCCGACAAGGTCCTGATGACCTTCTCGGTGGTGCTGCTGTCTGTGGGCTCGGTCGGCGCGGGCGGCTACCACCTGCCGAACTGGGTTGCGGTGGCCGTGGTCGGAAAGGACCTTTGGGTCGTCGCGGGAACGCTGGTGGTCTACCTCGTCACCGACCACCTGCGGATCAGGCCGACGGCGGCGGGAAAGCTTGCGACCCTCGGCCAGCTCCTGCTGGTGGGCTACACGCTGCTGGCGGCAGACGTGGCGAAGTTCTCGCCGCGGGCCGCCTCGTGCGGCGTCCTGGCGGGCAGTTGGGCGGTGGCCGCCCTTAGCGTCCTTGCTATAATAAGCTACACGAGACTAGGGCTTGCGTTCGTCTCCGCGGAGGGCAAGCCGCTTGACACCAACACCCGCGCGGGGAAAGCGAGTAACCGTGTTTAGTGCGATTGAAAAAGTGCTGGAAGACTACAAGGCCGGGAAAATGGTCGTCCTTGTCGACGACGAGTCCCGAGAAAACGAAGGCGACCTGGCGTGCGCTGCCGAGATGGTCACGCCGGAGATGGTCAACTTCATGGCCAGGTTCGGCCGGGGACTCATCTGCGTGCCTATGGCCAGCGACCGGGCCGACGCGTTGGCGCTTCATCCGCAGGTCTCGGAGAACACCGCCCTTCACGGCACGGCCTTTACCGTAACGGTGGACGCCGCCACGGGCGTGACGACAGGCATTTCCGCGGCCGACCGCGCCAGGACGATCCGCATACTTGCCGATCCGAACTCCAAGGCGGCGGACCTTGTCAGGCCGGGGCACATATCGCCGCTTCGCGCCCGGCCTGGCGGGTCGCTGGTCCGCGCCGGGCAGACCGAAGGCGGCGTGGACCTCTGTCGTATCGCCAAGCTCGAGCCGGTGGCGGTTATCTGCGAGATCATGAACGAAGACGGCACGATGGCCCGCCGCGACGACCTGGTGAAGTTCTGCAAGGAACACGGCCTGAAGATGTGTTCGGTGGCCGACGTGATCCGCTATCGGCTTCGCAGCGAAAGGCTGATCGAGCGAGCGGTGGAGGTGGACATCGACCTCGAGGCCGGGCCGTTCCGCCTGATCGCCTTCAGCTCGGTTGTCGACCCCGAGCCGCACCTGGCGCTTTGCTGCGGCGGGGTTGGCATGCTTGACGACGAAGGCCAGCCAGTGATGCACGAGGAGCCCGTGCTGGTCCGCGTTCACAGCGAATGCCTTACCGGCGACGTGTTCGGCTCGCTTCGCTGCGACTGCGGCGCCCAGCTTCGCACGGCCCTGCATCGAGTGGCTGAGGCCGGCAAGGGCGCGGTGATCTACGTCCGCCAGGAAGGTCGCGGCATCGGGCTGATCAACAAGCTTCGCGCCTACAAACTCCAGGTCGAGCAGGGCATGGACACCGTCGAGGCCAACCTCAAGCTCGGCTTCGAGGCCGACCGGCGCGATTACGGCATCGGCAACCAGATCCTCCGCGATCTTGGCCTGACGAAACTGCGGATCATGACCAACAACCCTCGCAAGATCTACGGCATCGAAGGTTTCGGCCTGAATATCGTCGAGCGGGTGCCCATCGAGATCGCCGCCGGCGACGGCAACCGACACTACCTCCAGACCAAGAAGGACAAGCTCGGGCACATGCTCGAGAACCTGTAGTCAGCGCCCTTTCAGCCAGTCGATGTCGAAGCGGGCGAATACTATGGATTCGTATGGGTTTCGCTGGCCGGCTTCGTACAGGCATGCCAGCCGGCCGTCCGCCAGGACTGCCAGGTCGCTGTAGGCGGCCGGGCCGGGATGGAGGGGTTTGGCTATCGGCCAGGTCTGGCCGTCGTCGTAACTCAACCGCACGGTCATGTTGGTGCGGCCTTTCTCGCTGGCGGGATTGGAAAAGAGGATCATGCCCTTGTCGGCGCCGCCTCCCTTGGGCTTGTCCTGGGGCCAGCGGGCCCGACGGATGCTGGCCTGGCAGATCGGCTCGATCAGCGTCTCGTCGAATCGCTGGTGCGCCCACGTCCGCCCGCCGTCGGCGCTGAAGGCCACCTGCCGCTTGTGCTGGGCGCGGTCGTAGTTGCGCATGTTCAGCATGAGCCGGCCATCGGTCAACTCGACTACCTGACACTCGTTGACCTTGTCTCGCGGGGTCGAGCCGCCGAGCTTCCACGACCGGCCGTGATCGTCCGAGAAGATCGAGTGCGAATAATACTTCTTCGTCCCGGCCTCGATGTGGTCGCATGGGACAACAAGCCGGCCCCGGTGCTGTCCGCGGGTTATCTGAATGCCCGCGCCGGGGCCCGTGGCGTACCATGTCCAGTCGGGCTTCTTGGCGGCGGCGGTGATCTCGGCGGGCTTGGCCCACGTTTGGCCCTCGTCGGTCGAGTGAGTCACGAACACCCGGCGGGTGTCCTTGCTCTTGCGGTCGATTATCTGCCGCTCGTTGTCGGTGCCGAGGTTCCACGTCATCAGCAGCCAGATGGTGCCCGTCTCGACATCGACAACCGGGCACGGGTTGCCGCACGTGTTGGCGCCGTCGTCCCATACCACCTGCTGGGCGGAGAAGGCCTCGCCGTTGTCGGTCGAGCGCTTGAGGAGGATGTCGATGTTCCCCGCGTCGGACCGTCCGCCCTTGCGGCCCTCGCAGAAGGCAAGCACCGTGCCCTTAAGGGTGCAGGCCGCCGCCGGGATGCGGTACGTGTGATAGCCGTCCCTGCCGCTGACAAAGAGCTTCATCTTGCGGACTCCCGAACGATCGCCGCCGCCGCTGCCGCCGTCCGCCGATGCCGCCGGCGAGTCATCCCCGCCCAACGCCGACGAAAGCGCCATAGCCACCGTCAGCAGCAATGCCATCGCTGATATAGTCTTGTACCGCATGCTAAGCCCTTTCCGGATCGCGCAGCTACTCTCTCCGCCGGGCGGGCTGTGTGGGCACTCGCCGCCAACTGCCGACCAGGCAGGTTGCCATGAACAACAGGTGCGCGGTGGTCTCGGCCCATTCCTCAAGTTGGGCATGGATAGCGTGTTCGCCGGGAATGAACCTGAACGCCCGTCGCGCTATCACTTGCGAGAGGAAATAGGCCGCGAATGTGGCGATCAGCCACGAGGTGTGCCGCCAATCCCGCAGCGGCCCGCCCAGACGCCCGCGCCAGAGGCCCGCCCATACGCCTATGCAGGCCAGCATCACGTAGATGCCCTTATGGGTCCAGCCCCAATGAATCTCACGGAACGTAAAGGCCGCCGCCAGCGCCGCCAGCAGGATGTACAGGGGGTTGCGCGTCACCAGCGACCGCGTCGCGTACACCAGCGCGACCAGCGCCACCATATAGGGCGCCGGCGCCTCCAGGGGCGCCTTCAGGTAATGGAAGGCTTCGGGGTTGAGCCGGCTGGCCACGACCGCAATGCCCATCGAGGCCGGGCAGATCAGCAGCAACCACCAGTTGATGTGCCCGCAGGGGCAAGACGCCCCGCCTCCGATCTCGCAGTCGCCTGTGTCTTGGTCTGTCATTGCAGTTTCTCCGATATCCTTCAATCGGCAGGAAGACTCCGCCGGCTGTTGGCCGCCCATGCGCCACGCGTGCCGATGACAACAATATAACTGCCTTGAGCCCGAAATGCATCAGCCGTAGGCTGGAGCGCGCACTGTCCGCTGGCAAAAGCGGGCGTTGCGGCGTATGCTGGGAATCTCCAGCAAAGGAGATGGCCATGGCCCAAATGACGAGGCGGCGGTTTCTGCGGCGAGCGGGAGCGGGCGTGTTTGGCGCGCCGATGTTGGCAAAAGGCGTTCGGGCCGCCCAACCGGCGGCGAATAAGCCAGCGGCGCCCCGGAAGGCCCCCGCCGGCAAGCCCAACATCCTTTTCATCATCACCGATCAGCAGTCGGCCACGATGATGAGTTGCGCCTCCAACAAGTGGCTCAAGACCCCGGCCCTGGACTCGCTGATGAAAGCGGGCATGCGTTTCGAGAAGGCCTACGCGACGAATCCAGTCTGCATGCCGTCGCGATTCAGCCTCTTCACCGGCCATTATCCCTCAGCCATCAGCCTGCGAGAGAACGGCCAGGGCCAAGGCACCGAGCGCTTCGTTCCGCTCGCCATGGGCCACGCGTTCAAGGCGGCGGGGTACAGGGCCGTCTACGGCGGCAAAGTCCATCTCTCGGGGAAACTGGCCAATATCACCGCCTGCGGATTCGACCAACTCACACGCGATCAGCGAGACGGACTGGCCAAAGAGTGCGCAGCGTTTCTGAAACAGCCACAGGACCGGCCGTTCCTGCTCGTCGCGTCCTTCATCAATCCGCATGACATCTGTTACCAGGCCATCGTGGCACACGCCCAGCGGAGCGGCAGCCGCAGGGGCAACGAGGCGGTGCGCGTCATGCAGGAGGCGGAGAAGGCCCCTCAAGGCGTCACTGAAGAGCAATTCTACAAGACGCTCTGCCCTCCCCTGCCCGACAATTACGAGCCGACCGAAGGCGAGCCAAAGGGCGTGGCAGCCGGGTTGAAGGACCGCGCGTTCAAACCGTGGATCAGGGAAAATTGGGGCGAAAACCAGTGGCGCCGTCATCGCTGGGCCTACTGCCGGCTGACCGAGCGGGTCGACAGACAGATCGGAGTCGTCCTCGAAGCCCTTCGCGCCGCCAAGTTGGCCGACAACACGATCGTTATCTTCACCTCCGACCACGGCGACATGGACGCCTCGCATCGCATGGAGCACAAGTCCTGGACGTACGAGCAGGCCGCGAGAATACCGCTGATGATCCAGTACCCCGGCGTCACCAGGCCCGGCCACGTTGATGCGCAGCACCTCGTCAGCAATGGGCTGGACCTCCTGCCCACGTTGTGCGACCTCGCCGGCGTCAAGCCGCCGCCTGACCTGCCCGGCCGATCCCTCAAGCCATTGCTCGGCGGCGAGAAGCCCTCTTCATGGCGAAGCTGCCTGATGATCGAAACCCAGTTCTCCCACGGCGTGACCGACGGCCGGTACAAGTACACGCTGTTCGACGCCGCGGGCCCCGAGGAATTGCTCTGCGACCTCCAGACGGACCCGGGAGAAATGAAGAACCTCGCCGCCAAGAAGGAATACTCCGACGTCCTTCGGCGAATGCGCAAAGCGCTGGCCGAGCAAGTCGCCGCTCACAACGTAAAACTGCCATACGACGTGCCGAGCCAATAGCCCCCGCCCGTCAGTCGAGCTTCTTCAGGCGGATGTCCTTGAACTGCACCTTCATCGGCGGGCCGGGGTGCATTTGCAGGGCGATTATGCCTTCGCGGGCGGCTTTGCCTTTCTGGTTGTCGACGGCCTGGCACATGGTCACGTCGTTTATCATCAGCGTGATGTCCGGGCCCTTGGCGATGATGCGGTACTCGTTCCAGTCGTTGGGCTTGACAGCCTTGATAAGCTTGGCCTTGTCGCCGATGGAGGTGATTGTCTTTTTGCCGTCGGCGTCGATGACGGTCTTCTCGCCGATGCCGGTCACCTTGCCCCGGCCATGCGCGTACACGCAGCCGGTCCACTGGTTGGGACCGTCCATGTCGGCCTGGTAGCCGTAGGTGTCCCAGTCAGGCCGGCGCTCGCTACGGAACTGAATGCCCGAGTTGCCGCCGACCAGCTTGAACTTCGCCCGCAGCTCGAAGTCGCCCGGCTTGCCGCCGGCCCAGATGATGTAGTTGCACTTCTTGCACGGCTT
>JAUWQU010000575.1 GCA_030610965.1 Phycisphaerae bacterium | reverse complement strand
GTTCCTGCTTGTTCAGTCGCGAGCGGGCGGGCTCCTGCTCGCTGAAGCGAGCAGGCCTCAACAGCCGACAACCGGCTTCCGACTACCGGCTACCCGGCTTCGCCTTCGGCTACGCCGTGGCAAGCCGCTTCATCAGCTTGGCGTACTCCTTGTCGGCCGACTTCCGCAGCCCCTGGCCCTTGCCGGTGGATCGCTGCTTCTCCAGCTTGACGATGAGCGCCTCGATCTCCTTGCCGTTTACGGGCAGCGTGACCGACTTGTCCTTATGGCCGGCGATGTACATCGCGTTGGACAGCTCCAGCTCGTTGAGGGCCTCGACGCCGGGGCAGTACAGCGCGTCGCCGCGAAGCACGTGGGCGGCGAAGTTCTTGATGACCATCAGGTGCTTGCCGCCTGGGTTCTTGGGCAGCTTGACTTCCTTCCAGGTGCAGGCCTGCTCGCCCTTCTTGCTGAAGCTTCCCTTGGAGCCGCTGATGTGGGAACTGACGGACCGCTTGAGCTTGCCATGCAGCAACTTGCCGCCCTTGCAGACAAGCGTGCCCTTGTCGCCGCAGACGGTGAACTGCTCGGCGCCGGGTTCGTCGGCCGTCGATGCGTAGAGGTAGCCGACCTTGCCCCCGCCGTAGTCGCACAGGAAGTTGGCGGTGTCCTCGACCTCGATCTTGTGGGCCCGAGTGTGGACCATGCCCACGACCTTCTTCGGCATGCCGCCGATCCACTGGAACAGGTCGAGGTGGTGCGGGGCCTGGTTGATGAGCACCCCGCCGCCCTCGCCGTCCCACGTGCCGCGCCACGCGCCGCTGTCATAGTAGGCCTGGCTGCGGAACCAGCTCGAGCAGACCATCTCGACGCGGAACAGCTCGCCGAGAACACCGGAGTCGACTATCTGCTTCATTTTCCGCATGATCGTCCGCGTGCGCTGGTGAAGCACCACGCCCATGGCGACCTTTTTCTTGCGGCACTGCTGGACCATCACCCGCGCCCGGCCGATGCGGCTCTCGAGCGGCTTCTCGCACAGCACGTGCAGCTTGCGGCGAGCGGCGTGGATCGCCATCGGCGAGTGCCAGTAATGCGGCGTGGCGATGATGACCGCGTCGATGAGCCCGCTGTCCATCAGCTCCAGAGCGTCGGTAAAGTGCGGCACCTTGTGCTGCTCGCCGATGGCTTGGGCCTTGTCGGCCACGATATCGCACACGGCCCCAAGGGCAACGTCCCTGCCGCCGTCGTTCTTGCACCATTTGGCGTGCTGGGCGCCCATGTTGCCAAGACCGATCACGCCGAATCGAACCTTCTTCATCGCTGTCACCTTCCGCTCTCCAGGCTTCTCACGTGAAAGACTCCTTAATCCTCATCGCGGAGGGGAAGACAAGAAGAAGAAAAAGAATCTTGAGGGGGATTACACAGATTAAGGGATTACACAGATAGAAGCAGATATTAGTTTCTTAATCTGTGTAATCCCTTAATCTGTGTAATCCCATTCTAATGTTTCTTCTCGTTTCTTCTCTGCGTTATCCGCGATGAATCCTCTTTGTTCTTCCGCGGGCATTGCGACGAATCCGCATCCCGCCAAGCCGGGAGTCTACGCCCGCCGCCAGCCAATTGCAAGTGTCGCCCGGTGCGGATATAGTGTCATGATGCTCCAGCGAGTACGAATAAAGATCGAGGGCCTCCGCGACGCCCGCGAGGCGATGAAAGTCGCCCAGATGGGCGCCGACGCCATCGGCATGGTCTTCGCCGATTCGCCTCGATGGGTCAGCCCCGAGCAGGCCCGCGCCATCGTGGACATCCTGCCGCCGTGGGTGGCCACGGTCGGCGTGTTCGTCAACTCCGACGCCGAGACGATCAACCGCGTCATCCAGCGTACGGGCATCAGCTGCGTGCAGCTTCACGGTGACGAGCCGCCGGAGATCGTCGGACAAATCGAGGCGCCGGTCATCAGGGCCTTCCGCGTCCGCGACACCGGCTGGCTCGATGAGGTCCGAAGCTGGATCGACGCCGGCGGAGCCCAGCGAAACCTCGCAGCCGTGCTGCTGGACGCCTACGATAAGAGCGCCCGAGGCGGCACCGGAAAGCAGTTCAACTGGGACCTCGTCGCCGACGCCCGCGCCGCCGGGGCCCTGGCCGAGCTGGACCCGATAATCCTCGCCGGCGGGCTCGACGCCTCCTGCGTCAGCCGGGCCATCGACGCGGTAAAGCCCTGGGCCGTGGACGTAGCCAGCGGCGTGGAAAAGGCGCCCGGCGTAAAGGACCTCAACAAGGTCGCCGACTTCATCTCCGCCACCCGCGAAGGCGACGTGCTGGAAAGCGAGTTCTGGATGTAGGCTTTGCCGCGGCGATCGCGGCAAAGCATTGCGGATTGACGATTTCCGCGATTGGGCGCCGGACTTGCACTGCCCGGGTTTGTTCCCAGGGATTGCTATCCCTGGGCTTCAGGGCGCAAGACCATGGTTCTTCCCTCGATCCGAAGCCCAGGGATAGCAATCCCTGGGAACCGAATCCCCTGATGCGGAAACCTTAGGGCAGCACCTTCGCAGACCCGAAGCCCCACGAATCCTGGAATCCGTCATGTCGGGCATCGGGCATTGGGCATTCGGCATTGCCCCACTTCCATTAGCATTTGCATTCCGCAGGCCGATGCGTAGAATACTCCCCTTACGATGGCGGGAAGTATTCGGAATCCAACATAACGAGGAAACACATGGCCAAGACGAAGCAATATGACGTCCGCGACCTGAGGCTGGCGGGCGAGGGCAAGAGGCGGATCCTTTGGGCGGACAACGACATGCCTGTGCTGCAGCAGGTTCGCGCTAAGTTCGAGAAGGAAAAACCCCTCAAGGGCCGGCGGATGAGCGCCTGCCTGCACGTGACGGCCGAGACGGCCAACCTCTGCCGGGCCCTCAAGGCCGGCGGGGCCGACCTCGTGCTCTGCGCCTCAAACCCGCTGAGCACGCAGGACGACGTGGCCGCCAGCCTGGTCAAGGACTTCGGCATCCGCGTCTATGCGATCACCGCCGAGGACCGCAAGACCTACTACAGCCACATCGCCGCGGCCTGCAAGCACTCGCCATCGGTTACGATGGATGACGGGGCCGACCTGGTAAACGCCCTGCACGCCGAGTTCGCTGACTACTCCGGCAACGTGGTCGCGTCGATGGAAGAGACCACCACCGGCGTCATCCGCCTGCGGGCGATGGCCAAGCACGGTGTGCTGAAGTTCCCGGTAATCGCCGTCAACGACGCAGCCACCAAGCACCTGTTCGACAACCGCTACGGCACGGGCCAGAGCACGCTGGACGGCATCGTCCGGGCGACGGACATCCTGCTGGCCGGCAAGAACGTGGTGGTCGTCGGCTACGGATGGTGCGGCCGGGGCGTGGCGAGCCGTGCCCGCGGGGCCGGATCGAACGTCACCGTCTGCGAAGTCGACCCCGTCCGCGCCCTCGAGGCCGCGATGGACGGCTTCCGCGTAATGCCCATCAAGGCCGCCTCGAAAATCGGCGACCTGTTCATCACCGTCACGGGCGACTGCGACGTGCTGCGGCGCGAGCACTTCGAGAAGATGAAGGACGGCGCCTACGTCGCCAACGCCGGCCACTTCAACGTCGAG
>JAUWQU010000220.1 GCA_030610965.1 Phycisphaerae bacterium | reverse complement strand
CTTCCTGGCCATGCAGAGGCTCGCCGGCACGACCGCGGGGCTCGGCAGCTACGAGGCGCAGCAGAACGTCAAGGCCTACCAGGCAAAGGCGCACGACGGGGCGCGAAAAGTCGGCGGCAGGTGGCTGACGCCCAAGGACGTCGTCCGCGCCAAGGAACAATACCAGGAGATCATCAAGAACTCTCGCTCGGCCATGAGCGACCTACGCCGCGCCGCTTCCGGCGAATCGAGCGCCCGGGCCGAAGTGGCCCGGCGCCGCCGCGCCCTGGCCGTGAGCTATCGCAAGGCCGCGCTTATCTGGCCGAACGACCTGATGAGCGACTTCCTGATGGGCGCCGCCAGCCTGGAAGGGCTCGATTACATCGGCGCCCGGCGGATGTTCGACAAGTGCATCGCCGCCGCGCCGCGAGTGGCGGCCTTCCACCAGGGCAGATCCCTGGCCCTTTACGGCCGCAAGCAGCCGCTGCTGGGCCTGGCTGCCGCGCTGAACGCCATACACCTCCAGCCGGACTCGAAGGACGCCCTCGCCTTCCTCAAGAAGTCGCTCGAGGCCACCCCGGGCGACATGATGGCCGATGCGACGTGCGTTCTGGCCAAGGCCGTCGTGGACGTCTACGAGGCGCCGACCCGGACATCGACCTACACGCGACGCGGCACGGCCTGGCTGATGCCGGGAAAGGCCGTCTCAGCCGCCGAGTACTCCCTTCCGACGCTGCCGATGGACCGGCTGGAGTTCCGCCAGACCGTCGGCGTGCCGGTCGGTAAGCACGCCCTCCTGGCCGACAAGGCCGCACTCGACGGCGCGCTGGAGGCCTTCATCGTCATCGACGGCAAGACCGTCGTGCCGGCGCAGGTCCTGAGGTCCTCCAGCTACGGCTACGGCAGCAAGGCCCCGCTGCCGGTGAATCTGCTCTACGTCCGCGACGTCGAGTTCACCCCCCTGCCGACCGACGGCAAGGAAAAGCCGCAAAAAGACCACGCCGTCAGCTTCCACGGGCTTGGCTTCTTCGAGCAGATGGGCAGCAAGGTACGGTCCGTCGACGCGATGGTCCGCGGCGTCGATCCCAACGGCGCCCCTGCGCTCTCTGCCCAGTTGATTCCCGGCGAGGGCGCCGGGCCGGTCATCTCCAAGAGCGGCGCGCTGCTGGGCTTTCTCGAAGGCCGGACCGATCCCACGGCCGCGCGCGGCGGGTCCGGCAAGTTCGTGCCCGTCGACACCATGGCTGCGCTTATCAAGCGGGCCCAGCGGACGACCACCTACACCTCCGGCTATGGCGTCGCCAAGCGGAAGGTAGACCCTAAGCCCGCACCCGGCAAGTATTTCAAGATATTCATCACCGCGGCCGAGTACCCGAAAAAACGCGGGCACTGAAGGCCACGGGCGCGGTCGGATTATGCTGGGGGCATTCCCGTCAGACTCCGCGGAACAACGGGGCAGCAAGCACCAAACATCCCGAGGGCACGCTGCCGACAAACGAAGCTGCCCAGTTGCGTAAAAGAAGACTTCCCCGGACCCCGGGGCGGAGCCTGGGAAGCAACACGGTTGCATAGGAAGCGCGAGCCGGGTCCGCCTCCCCGTTTGCTATTTGGTGCTTATGATTTGGTCCTTGTTTGAAATTTGTTGCTTGAGATTTGGAGTTTCGCCCGGGCGGCCAATTGCCACCCGCCGCCAACCGCATTCCGGGCCACAATCTCCCATTGGGCGGCCTTGCGTCATGCCGTGCCGATCGCTAGAGTGGGCGTTTCACCTGTGATCAGGCTACAGGAGACGTCGATGAAAGTATTGCAGAAGGCCGATCCGGAGATCGCGGAGATCATCCTGGCCGAGCAGCAACGCCAGGCCGACACGCTGGAGTTGATCGCGTCGGAAAACCACGTGTCCGGGCCGGTGCTTGTGGCGCTGGGATCGATCCTGACCGACAAGTACGCCGAGGGCTATCCCGGCAAGCGGTACTACTGCGGCAACACCAACATCGACTCGGTCGAGACGATTTGCATCGAGCGTGCCAAGAAGCTCTTCGGAGCCGAGCACGCCAACGTCCAGCCTCACTGCGGCACCAGCGCGAACCTCGCGGTGTACATGGCCTGCCTAAAGCCCGGCGACAAGATCATGGGAATGGAGTTGGCCCACGGCGGACACCTCTCCCACGGCATGCGGCTGAACGTCTCGGGCCTGTTTTACAATACATCCACCTACGGGGTGGACCCGAAAACCGAACGGCTGGACATGGGCCAGGTCCGCAAGCTTGTGCTCGAGCAGCGGCCCGCCCTGCTGATAGCCGGCGCGTCGGCCTATCCGCGGATCATCGACTTCGAGGCCTTCGGGCAGATCGCCAGAGAGGCAGGCTGCCTGCTGATGGCGGACATCGCCCACATCGCCGGTCTGGTGGCCGCCGGCGTTCACCCCTCGCCACTGCCGCACGCGACCTTCGTGACGACCACCAACCACAAAACCCTTCGAGGCCCGCGCGGCGGAGTCATCCTCTGCACCTCCGAATGGGCAAAGCGCATCGACGCCGCTGTGTTCCCGGGCCTCCAGGGCGGGCCGCTCGAACACGTAATCGCCGCCAAGGCAGTGGCCTTCTGCGAGGCGATGAAGCCGGAGTTCAAGCAGTACGCCGCCGCGATCATCGCCAACGCCAAGGCCCTGGCCGATGAACTGCTGGCGCGCCAGTGGCGGCTCGTCTCGGGCGGAACCGATAACCACATGCTGATGATAGACCTGCGAACCCGCCGGCCTGACCTTACCGGCCACCAGGCGGCCGGGTGGCTCGCGGCGGCCGGCATCATCACCAACAAGAACTCAATCCCGTTCGACCAGCGAAAGCCCATGCATACATCCGGCATCCGCATGGGCACGCCGGCCGTTACGACCCGAGGCATGGGCCCGGCGGAGATGAAGGCCGTCGCCGACTGGATCGACAAGGTGTTAAGCTCCGACGGCGACCAGGCCGTCATCGACGAGGTAAGCAAGCAGGTGCTGGAAATGTGCCGGCAGTTCCCAATACCCAACAATCCGACATGCGCCGACATAGAATAAGGTAAAGCAGCGCAAGGAGGCTCGCCATGCGAGAGGTTTATCGAATCCTGGACGCGAACTTCAACCGGGCGCGGGAAGCTCTGCGCGTCGCGGAAGACTGCGGACGCTTCGCGATGAACGACCCGGCCGTCACCGCAATGGCCAAGAACCTCCGCAGCGACCTGGCGGAAGTGCTCAAGTCAATGCCCGCCGATGAGTTCCTCGTCAGCCGGGACACGCCCGGCGACATCGGAACGGAAATCTCCAGCCCCACCGAGGCCGCGCGAGTCGACCTGGCCGACGTGGTGACCGCCGCGTGCAAGCGCCTGACCGAGGCGCTGCGGACGATCGAGGAGTACAGCAAGTTCCTCGCGCCGGACTACGTGCTCAAGACCGAACGCATGCGGTATAACGCCTACACCCTGGAAAAACGCATCCTCTGCAGGCTGATGGTCCGCCAGCGGTTCGCCGACTGCAAACTCTACGTGCTTCTCGGCAGCCGCATGTGCCAGGGCAGCCTGCGGGAGATCGCCCGCGGAGCAATCGCCGGCGGGGCCGACGCGGTCCAACTCCGCGACAAGCCCATCGCCGACGACGAGCTTCTGGCCCTGGCCGCCGAGCTTAGAGGCCTGACCGACGAGACCGGGCGGATATTCATCGTCAACGACCGGCCGGACATCGCCGCTATCGTCGGCGCCGACGGCGTACACCTCGGCCAGCACGACCTGCCCATCGCCGAAACCCGCCGCCTGCTGAGGCCCGGCGGGATCGTGGGTCGAAGCACGCACTCGCTGGATCAGGCCAAGGCCGCCGTCGTCGAAGGCGCCGACTACATCTCCGTCGGACCGATCTTCGAAACCGCCACCAAGGACGCCGGCCCGACCGTCGGCCTCAAGCTGCTGCGAGAGGTCGCCAAGCATGTCTCGCTGCCTGTCATAGCCATAGGCGGCATCACCGCCGAGAACGCCAAGTCCGTGGTCGAGGCCGGCGCAAGCACGCTTGCCGTGTGCGCCGCCATCTGCTCGGCCGAGAAACCCCAGGCTGCCGCCGAGGCCATCTCCAACGCTATCCGCTGACGGCCCGGCCCGGGGCAAGACACTGCATCCGCCAACTCCGACATTCAGGCTGCGCGCGTAACCCATTGGGAAGTGAAGCTAGAGAGGCGATCTGACGGCACTGGAATACCGCCGGAGCCCAGCCGGGCGCCATCAGCGATGCGAAAAAACAAAAAGTGGGCGGCCGACACGTGGCGCGCGGGGGGGGACGCGCCGATGATCATGTCTAGCCGCCCATGTATGGTAAGATAAGAACCAACTTACGTCTGTATAATGATAGACTAAACGCCTGGAAAAACAAAGTCGAATTCAAAGGAATTTTCGCCGCCTGGGATTACGGCTCTTTCGACCCCCGCCGGGCAGGCGCGCCATAATCGCCAAACCCGCCGCCATTGCTCCGGACCAGTCCGGGCCTACCCGGAAGAACCGGAAAACCGCCCGGCAGGGCGAAACGTTGATTATGGGCAACATCCGTTGCCTGATCGGCAACTCATCGATAACAATTGGCACCTTCTATTCTTATAAAGCACTATGGCGATGGGTTGTTCGCCTTTCGCTACGCCGAGGCACGGCAGCAACACCACCGGAGTGCATAGGGCAATAAAAACTATGACCATTTACCATAGCCAGTTACATAGGCATTGCCGGGGTAATTCCCCCAGCCGTCGCAGGCTTGGCATATTTATTGTATACAATTAACCGGAGGATCTTTACCGGAGGGTAGAGGTCACAAAGTTGAGGGCCGTGACGGCCAGTCGGGCTTTTTAGGCCCCAGATGGTGCGTCCAAAGCTAAGCGAGGGCCGAGTCGATCGAGTCCAGCCGGATCGACTCGGTTTTTTTTGCGCCCTCGGCAAGCCGTGGAACTGTCCGAACTTCCAGGAGTCCCCCAGGGCATCTCTTTGGCGGGATGCACGTAAGGACGATCGGCCCCGCGGGGTCAGGCCGTTGGTTTGGCCCGCCGGCCGGCTTTCCTGCTCGCCTTCTTGCGCGCCTTGCCCGCAGGCTTGTCGTCCTGGCCGTCGATGGCCAAGTTAAGCACGTCCTTCACGGTCCGGGCGAACTTGAACTCCAACTCCTTGCGGATCTCCTCCGGGATATCCACCAGGTCCTTGCGGTTTCGCGCCGGCAGGATCACCGTGCTGATGCCCGCACGCCGGGCGGCCAGGATCTTCTCCTTCACCCCGCCGATCGGCAGGACCAGGCCGCGGAGCGTAATCTCGCCCGTCATGGCTACGTCGTGGCGGACAGGCTGGTGAGTAAGCAGGCTCGCCAGGGCCGTTATCATCGCCACGCCCGCCGACGGGCCGTCCTTCGGCACGCCCCCGGCCGGGACGTGAACATGAATGTCCTGCTTGGCCAGGGCTTCGGGATCTATTCCGAGCTTGCCCGCGATGCTCTTGACATAGCTCATGGCCGCCATGGCCGACTCCCGCATCACGTCGCCGATCTGACCGGTGAGCGTCAGTTGGCCCTTGCCCGGATACGCGGCCGCCTCGATGAAGATTATCTCCCCGCCGCTGGGCGTGTAGGCCAGGCCCGTAGCCACGCCCGGCACGCTGGTGCGCAGAGCCAGTTCGCTCTCGTACCTGGCCGGGCCGAGCACCTCGGCGATGAACCGCGTGGAGATCTTCCGCGAGCGGGCCTTGCCGCCGACTATCATGGCCGCGACACGGCGGCAGACCGTGCCGATCTTCCGCTCCAGCTCCCGCACGCCTGCCTCGCGGGTGTGGTCGTCTATCACGCGGGTGACTGCATCCTCGGCCCAGACGGCCTGGGTATCGGTAAGCCCGTTCTCCTTCCGCTGGCGGGGCACGAGGTACTTCATGGCGATGCGGAGCTTCTCGCGCCGCGTGTAGCCTGGCAGCTCGATCACCTCCATCCTGTCCCGCAGCGCCGGCGGGACCGTGCCCATGTAGTTGGCGGTGGCGATGAACATCACCCGCGACAGGTCGAACGGGACGTTGAGGTAGTGGTCCTGGAACGAGAAGTTCTGGGCGGGGTCCAGCACCTCGAGCAAAGCCGACGTAGGGTCGCCGCGAAAGTCGCTGCCGACCTTGTCCAGCTCGTCGAGCATGAACACCGGGTTGTTCGTCCCGGCCTTGCGGATCTCCTGGACGATCCGCCCGGGCATCGCGCCGATGTAGGTGCGGCGATGGCCCCGCAGCTCCGCCTCGTCGCGCATGCCGCCGAGGCTCATGCGGATGAACTTCCGCCCGGTTGCCCTGGCGATGGACTGGCCCAGGCTGGTCTTGCCGACGCCGGGCGGGCCAACGAAGCACAGGATCGGCCCGCGCGTGTCGGGAGCGAGCTTTCGCACGGCCAGGTATTCGAGAATCCGCTGCTTGACCTTGTCCAGATCGTAGTGGTCCGTGTCGAGCACCTTGCGGGCGATGTTGACGTCGAGGCGATCCTCGGTCGACTTGCTCCAAGGCAACTCGACCATCCAGTCCAAGTACGTGCGGATGACGTGATATTCCGGGCTCGCCGTGG
>JAUWQU010000094.1 GCA_030610965.1 Phycisphaerae bacterium | reverse complement strand
GATCCGCCAGGAAGAAATGTTGCCCACTGTCGTACCTGGGCATCTCGGCCATGCGCTTGGTGAAGGCGAGCCCTCGTTGCGATTCAATCCTGGCGACGTCTGCGACCTTCTATGAAACGCTTGCCTGTCAAGACGGAATCTTCGCAGTGGCTTCCCGCGTGGAAGCGGTTCACCTTCTATCAGCGGCTCAACAAACCGAACATGGCATCTGAGGCTGCGGCGGCATATTCTCCGTGAGTTGAGCCATAGGTCGTGGATTGGATTCCCCGGGGCCACAGGCCGAGATCATTTAAGTAGTCCTAAGGGATCCTCAGCCGACCAATAAAAAGGCCCCGGCGGGGGCAACCGAGCGGAGGGGGGAGACCGCCCAGTTTGCCGCGCACGCCGAGGCTACTGTAGTATACCGAATCTGAACGTGATGGGCCAGTCGGTTTCTAGCAATCGGTTTCAGGCAGGATCTGAAAGAGAGCTTGTCAATCGCGCGACCCGTGATAGAGTCATCCAAAAGGCCCGACGGTCGTGGGTATTACATGAGGCGATCCGGGATATCCCGGTCTAACGGAGAGTCAGACTATGCGAACGTGGACGACGATATTCTTGATGGCGGCGATGGGCATCGTCGCAAGTTGCGGCGTGGCTCGGGCCGAGGTGCGGGTACACCATATTCTGGGCTCCAACATGGTGCTCCAGCGCGACAAGCCCGCGCGGATCTGGGGCTGGGCCGATGCGAGCGAGGCCGTGAGCGTCGAGTTCGCGGGACAGAAGAAGACGGCCAAGGCCGACAAGAAGGGCGCGTGGACGGTCGATCTCGACCCGCTCAAGGCCAGCACGGCCGCTCGCACGCTGACGGTCAAGGGCAAAAGCAACACGGTGACGTTCACCAATGTCCTGGTAGGTGACGTGTGGATCCTCGGCGGGCAGAGCAACATGGAGGACACGCTCGAGTACATCTATCACGGCGACGTGGAGGTCGCTTCGGCGAACAGGCCGAACATTCGCCTGATGACGATTCCCGTCAAGGGGAGCAACGAGCCGGTGGCCGACTTCGAGCCAATCAACGAGTTCAACGGCTGGACGAACCGTTACGAGCAGAAGGGCTCGTGGGCCGTTTCGACGTCGAAGACCGTCGCGCGGTTCTCGGCCATCGGGTACATCTTCGGGCGCAGGCTCTACCTGGCCAGCGGCGTGCCGATCGGGCTGATCGACAATTCGCAGGGCGGTACGACCGCCGAGGCCTGGACGTCGCGCAAAATGCTGGCCACCGTCGAGGGCACCAAACCCCTGCTGGCCGAGTGGGACGCGAAGATCGCCGCCTACGACCCTGTCAAGAATCTTGCAGACCGTGTCAAGCGATGGCAGGCGGACACCGAGCGGCGCAAGGCCAAGGGCGAGAAGCCCAACCCGAAGCCCACCGAGCCGCAGCCGGGCCCGGCTGTGGACAGGAACAACCCCGGCGCGTCGTACAACGGCATGCTGGGCGTTTTCGGCGGGCTTTCGGTCAAGGGCGCGATCTTCAACCAGGGGTATAACAACGCGATGGGCGATGCCAGGCCCAGGCTGTACGCCCGGACCTTCAACGCGATGATCCGCGACTGGCGCCGGACGTTCCGCGACGAGAAGATGCCTTTCGGCATTGTCGAACTGACCGCCGGCGGGGGGCCCCAGACGCTGGAAAACTTCGCACGGGTGATGGTCGACGCCGGCCCGTTCATCCGCGAGGGCCAGTACAAGGCGTGGCGCGACTTGCCCGCCGTCGGCTATGCCTGTGCATACGACCAGTCGGTGCCCTGGTATCATCCGCACAAGAAGGTTCAGTTGGGCGAACGGATTGCGCGGTGGGCCCTGGCCACGCAGTACGGCGTGAAGATCGGCTACGAGCCGGCCGTGTGTACGGCGTGGGCCAAGGCGGACAAGCACATCGAGCTGACCTTCGACCGGCTGGTGCAGACGCACGACGGCAGGCCCTTCGCGGGGTTCGCCATTGCAGGGGCCGACAAGCGATTCTACCCCGCCAAGGCCCGGTACGTGGTGACGGGCAAGGACGACCGCGGGCGCGACCAGGAGGACCGTCGCAAGCTGGAAGTCTTCAGCGATCTGGTGGCCAAGCCGGTAGCCGTGCGATACGCCTGGGCCCGCAATCCGCTGGGCAACCTGACCAACTCGCAACATCACGAGCGCATCATGCCCGCCCCGTCGTTCCGCACCGATGACTGGGACTGGCCCGAAGCGCCGTTCGGCGAGCGAGGCTCGGCCGAGTCGAACGAACATCGCCAGAAACTCAGCGCCATGCGAAAAGACGCCGAAGCCCTCGACCGCGGGCGCCCGATTGAGGAGGCCAAGGCGATCCTGAAGCAGGCGAAAGACGGAACCTGAGACCGTCGTCGATGGCGGAGGCGGGTCACCTACGATGCCGCGGTGCGGCAATCAGGAGACCGTAACCGATCGAAGAGGGCCTCACGGACTGTAGCGGCCCAGCGGATAGTGCATAGGGCCGCTTTATGTCTGGCAGATGTTTCTTAACCATGTATTACGACATCATTGAGTGCTCGGAGGCATCCATTATCATCGCGGCCTTTCCTTGATTTTGGTGGGCCGCATGTCCCTGCTGTCATCTGCCACTGTGCTGAGTCAGGCCTACCAACTGGCTCGGGCACGGTTGCCCTTGTTTACCTGCCAGGCAATCAGCGCGGCTTTCTGCGCCCCAGCAAGTATCGCCATCCATGAAGCACGCGCAAACTCCGCGCCACGCGGGTTCCCAACATCGGGCAATCGTCTCATTCCGGCCTTCGATGACCCTTCACAGGCTGAGGAATCGAGCAAACAATTGGTTGGGCCGCTACAGGGGGATCTGTATCCCACTGCGACTACTTGCTCGCTTTTGTTGCTGCCCATGGCGTGTCCATGTTCGCCTCTGGCTTGCCCCAGGTCTTCAGCAGGAACTTCTCCAGGATCGGGTCTCGCCGGCCCACGGCATCGCGTTCTTTCTTCGTGCCGAAGTACCGCGTCGTTACGCCCGCGAAGAACTCCTTGTGGTTGGCCCCGACGACCCAATCCCCGGGCGGGTACTTCCCTTCCTCGCGGGCTCGCTTGTGGGCGGCCAGCACATCGGGATCGTCGAATGAGAGAACCTGATCGTGGTACGCGTGGGCCAACTCGTGCAGCAGGACGGTGGCCGACGAATCGTCGCTCCTCCTGGCCAGGGACGCGGCATTGCCGAACTCGACGCACTTGTGCTTGTCGGGGTTGAAGTCCATGTCTATCAGCCAATCGAGGCCCGGGTGGTACTGGTAGGCCGACGTCCCGCCGTGTGGGCCTTTCGTCGAGTTCACTTCGAGCCAGACCTTCACCTTCAGCAGCTTCGCCTGCGGGCTCGCGGGGATCCATGTCTTGATGCGGTCCATCGCGTCGGTCAGGCGCTTCATGGCCGCGGCCCCCGTTTCGGCATGCTCCCCACCGGGCAGGAGTGCGTTATGGACATAAACCTGCCAGCCGGCAAGCGTCTTGACGGTGTAGCTGGTCGTCGGCTCGTAGAGCTTGGCGGCTCCGGGAACGGGGCGGGCCGTGCCCTCGGGCAGGATGCCGATCTCGCTTATCCAGTCACCCAGGTGGGCCTTCCACGGATTGGGCTTCTTCGTCACGCCATGGCCGCCTTGGCGGTAAAGCTTCAGCGTCGTCGCCACGCCGGCTTTCTCGAGCGCCTCATGGTAGAGGATGCTGTTTTCCGGCGGGACCAGCCCGTCGTCTTTGGCGTGGGCCAGAAACGTCGGCGGGGTGCTGGCGTTGACCTGCAGTTCGTTGGACAGGTCGTCGATCAGCTTGGCGTCGGGGTTGGGCCCCAGCAGGCGAGCCACCGACGGGCCGTGCGGGTGATTCTTCATGCTGACGACCGGGCAGAACAGCGCCATGTAGTCAGGCCGGGAACTGAACCGCTCGACGGGGTCCTTCGCGTCCGGCTTGGGGAGGTCGTAATGCGTCGCCAGCGTCGTCGCCACGTGCCCGCCCGACGAGAACGCCACCACCACGATGCGTTTGGGGTCTATGTTCCATTTCTTCGCGTTGGCGCGGATCGTCGCCACCGCGCGTTTGGCGTCCTGCAGCGGGGCCGGGTGACGGTAGCCATTCACGGGCAGGCGGTACTTCATGCTGAAGAATCGCACCGGGCGCGTCTGGAAGAACTCCCAGAACGTCCCGTAGCCCGAGATGTGCTTGTATCCGCCCCCAGGGATCAGCAGCACCGCCGGGGCCGGGCCCTTGGCGTCCTTGGGCGGCGGGAAGATCTTCAGCGTGGGCGTATCAGTCGCTTCGGTTCCCTTGGCCCCCGGCGCTCCGTCGGGCCAGAGCTTCATATCCGCGCCCCACACCGGCCCCGCCGCGACCACAACCGCCAACACCGTCACGCACGCGGCCAAGAAGAGGCGGCCGTATCCCCCTGCCGTGCCCGCCTTCCCTTTCTTGCCCGCCATCTGTTCATCACTCCTGCTTCCACAAAACATGATCCGGCCTTTCTCCGTCGGGTTCGGCGTATGCCTGCACGGACCTCCCGAACGCATCGAGAGGCAATGGCGATGATTATACACCCGACACCTCGCAGCATAAGCGCCGATTGTCCAAGCCACACCGGGGAAACGTTCTGGCAAGAGGCAATCTCGTAGGGCGTGGCGTAAGCTCTTGGCTGTGCCCCGGCCGACCAGATCGCCGCCGGACGAACATCGGTTTTGGCCTGACCCGTGCCACACAATCTTCCCCTGGAAAGCCTCCTGGACCGCGATCGTGCCGACGTGGCGAGACTCGCAGCCATGAGTATGCCGTATCGCGTCTTGCAGGGCTTCGATGTACTTCTCGCTCATGCGACCGCTTCCATAAGCTCACCGACCGTCCACTTGGTCTGGCAATGGCAAGCCTCCTGAGCTTCGTTACTTTCGGTGAGGCCATAGCTTAATGCGTGATTCCGTGCGGTCAAGACCCCCAAGTCTGTTCGGGAATTGTGGGGGGCTGAAAATCGGTGGACCACTAGACTGGTCCGCTTCAGCGTGGGCGTGTCGCAAGACAAGGCACCAAAGTTTGCCCGGCAAACGGTTGGCTGCGGGCAGACTGAGCGATTAAACTGTGTCTCTGTTCCGTGCCTTCGGCGACAGGCCGCTCTGACAGGAGAGGTTGTCCCGTCTGGAGGCCAAGCTAAGGAGACCTCGGAATGCTGCGGACATCATTGCCGGCCAGTTCAATAACTCCCGCCGTCCTGTTGGCCACGATGTGCCTTATCGGCATCGGTGACGCGATGGGGGCATCGCCGACCAGCCCGGCGGACCTGGAGCGGCAGTTCCGACAACTGCCCATGGAGGCCCGCAGGCTCACCGGGCCGTTGTTCTGGCTGCACGGCGACGAGAGCCCTCAACGCCTGACGGAGTATGTGGCCAAGGTCGCCGAGGGCGGCAACGGGTGCTTCACGGCGGAGTCCCGCCCACATATCGACTGGCTGGGGCCGGGCTGGTATCGGGATCTGAAAGTTTGCCTGGACGCGGCAAAGGCCAACGACTTGAAGATGTGGATCTTCGACGAAAAGTGGTGGCCCAGCGGCGAAGTCGGCAGAAAGCTCCCGCCGCAGTACGGCAGCAAAGACATGCAGGCCGCCGCTACGGACGTCAAAGGCCCCTGTCCTGTCGACCTGAAGGCCCCGGCGGAGAATCTCATCGCCATTCTGGCCGGGCCCGTAAGGGACGGCGGCGTCGACGGCGAGGCCCTTGTGGACCTAACCGGCCGCGTTCGCGACGGCAAGCTTGACTGGCAGGCCCCTGCCGGGCCGTGGCGGGTCATGACCTTCACGTGGAGTTACAACACACGACGGCGAAGCCCGCTCGTGGACGGCGCCAGCCAGGACGCCGTCGACTGGTACATCAAGACCGTTTACCAGCCGCACTACGACCACTTCCCCAACGACTTCGGCAAGACAATCGTGGGCTATTTCTACGACGAGCCCGAAACCCACGGCGACTGGGGCACCGAAGTAATCCCCATGCTGAAAGACCGCGGCATCGACTGGAAGAAGGCGCTGGTCGCCTGGAAGTTCACGCTGGCGAACCCCGACGAGCAGACGGCCGCCAAGTACCAGTACCAGGACGCCTTCGCCGAGGCGTGGGGCAAGACGCTTTATGGCGGCCTGACCGAGTGGTGCCACGCCCACAACGTGCTTTCGATCGGGCACTGGCTCGAGCATAAGCGCGAATACCTCCACCCGAGAAAGTGCGCCGGCAACATGTTCCAGGTTCAGAAGTACAGCGACATGGGCGCAATCGACGCGGTGTTCCGGCAGTTCGCTCCCGGCCGAAAGGACGACAACACGTACCAGACCCCAAAACTCGGCAGTTCGATCTCGCACGCATACGGCAAGAAAGACGATCTGGCGATGGTCGAGATCTTCGGCGCCCGCGGCCAGGACCTGACGTATCCCGAGATGAAGTGGTGGACAGACCACATGCAGGTAAGCGGGATAAACTTCCACATCCCGCATTCGTTCAACCCGCGGTCGCCTTACGACCGCGACTGCCCGCCGTACTTCTACGACGGCGGATTCGAGCCGCGCTGGCCGCTGTACCGCGTCTACGCGGACTATACGACACGGCTGAGCCTGATGCTGACCGGTGGGCGGCACGTCTGCCCGGTGGCGCTGATGTTTCTGGGCAACAGCTATCACGTCGGAAAGGCCCTGCCGCCCGAGAAGATGACCACCGCCCTTCAGGATGGGCTGATCGACTGCGACTGGATACCCTACGATGTCTTCGAGGGCGACATGAACGTCGCCGGCAAGCAGCTCGAGCTTCGCGATGAGCGCTACCGCGTGCTGATTGCTCCCGCGGCCGAGGTCATCCCTTTTCCCGTGCTGGCCAAGGTCAAGACGTTCTTCGACGCCGGCGGCGTGGTGATTGGCTACGGCTACCTGCCGGCCAAGTCCGCCACGCCGGGCCGGGGCTCGAAAGACATCGCGGCCCTTGCCGAGGCGATCTGGGGCACCGCGCCCAAGCAGGGCCTCGACGCCTGCCGCACCAACGCCAACGGCGGGCGGTCGTACTTCCTCCCGGCTGAGCCTTCCACCGAGCAGATGCAGCAGGTTATCACCGGTGATGCAGGCATCCATCCGACGCTGGAGGTCCTGGCCGGGGACACGAACCACTGGCTGCACGTGCTGCACCGCGTAAAGGCTGGCTGTGACGTGTTCTTCATCGCCAACCAGAATCATGTAAGCCCGGCCAGGGCGTTCACATTCCGCGCCCACGCCGCGGGCCGGCCTGAGTGCTGGGACCCAATGCGGAATACCATACGCGGCGTTGCATTCAAGCGCGTCGATAGGAACACGGTCGACTTCGACCTGACACTCCAGCCCAACGAGAGCATGCTGGTGGTCTTCCGCGACGGAACGGGCGACGCGCCCGCCCTGACAACCCCCGGCCGGGCCGCCGAGGCGTCGATCACGCCGCGCCGGCTGGACGTGCGGGTCGACGCGCCGCAGCCGGAAGGCGAACAGGCCCCGCCGACGCAGAAGCCCAAGCTCGGTGGTTGCTCGTGGGTCTGGCACGCCGCCGACGGCAAGGACGTCTCGCCGTGCAAGCGATACTTCCGAGGCAAGATCACGGTGCGCAAGGACGTCAAGCTGTCCGGCGCTTCTATGATGCTCACCGCGGACAACGACTTCGTGCTGTATGTCAACGGCAGGCAGGCGGCAAAGAGCGCCGGCGGTGAAGACGGCTGGCGGAAGGTGCGGACCGTCGATCTGAGCAAGTTCCTCCAGTCGGGCGAGAACGTGCTGGCGATCGAGGCGATCAACGGTGGCAGTGGGGCAAACCCCGCCGGCCTGATCGGCAAGATCGTCATCGGGTACGCCGGCGCTGGAGATCAGTCGCTGGCCATCGACACCACGTGGCGGTCCGCCGACAAGCCCGCCGACCGCTGGCAGGGCCAGGACTTCGACGATTCCGCCTGGAAGCCGGTCGCCCGTCTGGCGCCGTACGGCCGGGGCGCATGGGGCGCCTTCGAGGGCGGCGATTCAAGCAGGCGCCGCTTCACTGCCCCGAACATCAAGGCCGACCCCTACCGCGGCGAGTTCGACGTCCCCGCCGACTGGCTCGGCAAGGGAAAGCACGTCATGCTCGAGTGCGAGGGCATCGAGCCCGAGCCGGCCGCGGCCGTCACGCTCAACGGCGCACACTTCGGCGGCTTCATTGGCAGCCCGTTGACGCTTGACCTGACGGGACATCTCAAGCCTGGCCGAAATGTCATCGACATCCAGCCCTTCGCCCCAAAGAGCGTGCGGATAACGCTGTGCGGCGAGTGAATACAACGGTTCTTGACACAAGAACAAGGCCTTCGGCAATCAAGAAGATATCAGTACAAGCGAAAGGCGGGCCGAGAGAATGACACCCAACCCATTCCTGGGCGTGACCCTGCATGCCATAGGCGGCTTTGCCGCGGGGAGCTTCTACATCCCCTTCAAGATGGTGCGCAAGTGGTCGTGGGAGAGCTACTGGCTCGTCGGCGGAGTCTTCAGTTGGATCATCGCCCCGTGGGTGGCGGCGATTATCACTTGTCCGCACCTGCTGTCGGTCCTTGGCTCGACAGCGTTACCCGATCTCTTCTGGTGCTATTTCTTCGGCGTCTTGTGGGGGATTGGCGGCCTGACGTTCGGGCTTTCGATGAGATACTTGGGAATGTCGCTCGGGTATGCGATTTCCCTGGGTTTCTGTGCCGTGTTCGGCACACTGATCCCGCCCCTTTTCGACGAGGCGTTCACCAATGCGGTAAAGGGCGGCGCCACGATCTCAAGCCTGGCCGAGATCGTCAGGATCAACTTCACGGAGAAATTCACCACCCCGTCCGGACTGATCCTGCTTGCGGGGATCGGCGTTTGCCTGCTCGGCATCGCCATCTGCGGCTGGGCGGGCATGCGCAAGGAGCGCGAGGTCGCCAGCAGCCAGAAGAAGGCGTCGATCCGCGAGTTCAGTTTCGTCAAGGGCGTGTGGGTGGCGGTGTTCGCGGGCATCATGAGCTCGTGCATGGCCATGGCCTTCGCGGCGGGCAAG
>JAUWQU010000533.1 GCA_030610965.1 Phycisphaerae bacterium | reverse complement strand
CTCACAGAAGTCCCGCCAATCGGAATCGGCCGCACTGTGGCGCGGGCTCCAGCCTCCGTAGAACTGCCCGACGATACGATCGGCGGCGTCGACGCGGACCGGTTCGTTGACCAGCGCGTAAGCGAGCGATCGGGCCTGCCGCTCGGGCAACGGCCGGTCGGCGTACAACTCGAAGAACGCCTTGCGGGTATTCTCGGCCTTGCGCAGGGCCGGAGGATTCGACGCGCGGACCGCCATCCGCTCTCGCAGGCATTCAAGCCGCGATGACAGCCTATACCTCTCGATCGAGTGCGTTTCGCCCGTGGTCTTGCCTCCCGCCGCCGCTACGGCGTGATCGGTATTCCGAGGCCCATCATAGTCTTGATCCAGGATGCCCGCTGCTCGTCTGACGGAACCTCGTACTCATCGCGGCCCCCCGGGTCGAGCCCGAATCGCTCCATCTTCCCGACCCCCAGGCGATGGTATGGCATGATCTCCACGCCATCGAGGCCGTCGAGTTCCTTCACAAGCGACGCGATCCCCGCGAAATGCTCCGGCCGGTCATTCAGGCCGGGGATGATCGGACATCGCAGCCGCACGCGGGCGCCGCCGGCATGCAGGCGACGAAGGTTGGTCAAGATGAGTTCGTTGGAGACGCCCGTGAACTCCTCGTGCCGCCGCGAGTCGGATTCCTTCCAGTCGTAGAGGAACAGATCCACGTGCGGCGCCATGCGGGCGAGCCGGGCATATTCGCACTGACCGCTCGTCTCCACCACACAGTGCAGCCCTTCGGCCTTGGCGGCTTTCAGCAAAGCGACCGAAAAGTCGATCTGGCTGGCCGGCTCGCCCCCGGATAGCGTCATCCCCCCGCCGGACGTCTCGTAGAACGCACGGTCGCGCAGCACGTCGGCCAGCACCTCGCCAACGGTTAGATCCCGGCCGACGAACTCCAGCGCGTCGGCGTAGCATGTTTCCGCACACGCTCCGCACGCGCGGCAACGCGAGCGGTCCAGGACATGCCGGCCGTCGATCACGCGATGGGCTTCGGCTGGGCATATCCGAACACACTCTCCACAGCCGATGCACCGATCCGGGGCAAAGGACAACTCGCACCGGTCGCTGATGCCCTCGGGGTTGTGGCACCAGAGGCAGCCCAGTGGGCATCCCTTCATGAAGACGGTGGTCCGAATGCCCGGCCCGTCATGAATGGAAAACCGTTGGATGTCGAAGACCCGGCCACGGACACTTGCCGGACTTGAGTTCATAACATCAACTCCAAAACCTCACGCACGCGTCGACCAGGCCGGCAGTTCTCGTGCGGACAAACCCAAGGACCGTCCTATGGTAAGCGACATCAGTCTATTGTCACCTCAGGGGGCCTGCTTCGTCGCCGGCTTGGTCGTTGGCGTCGCCGGTGGGATGGGGCGGTACATCGGCAGGTAGCGGTAGTAGACCTCGAGCGACAGGGTGGCCATGGCGGTAGACATTACCAGCCCGCCGCGCGGCGTAAACTGTCCGGTGGCCGGCCAGGAACCCGCCGCCTGGCCGCTGCGGACCTGCATCGAAAGGAGCGTCTTTTTCATCTCCTGGTTCCACATCTCCCAGATCGGCCCCTGGTGCTGATAGAGCGACAGGCAGCCATAGTACCAGTAGTAGTAGCCGGGCCTGCGCGAGTCCGGCAGGGCGGTCTTGAGATACTCAGCCGCCTCAATCATCCGCGGATTACCCGGGCGCAGGCCCATCAGTTGCTGACAGAACATACCCTCGGCCGTCATGATGAGGGTGGGCTTGGGGCCGGTATAGCCGTAGAGCCCGCGATGCCGGCCGCCCGCGACGGTATCGAGCCACTTGCGGGCGAGGTCGAAGGGCTCTTCCGGGATGCGCACACCTGCCATTCGCGCGCTGGTCAGCGCCATTACCTGCCATCCGACCACGGACGTATCGCCGTCCTTCGAGTTTGGCTTGTATCGCCAGCCGCCGTGGGCCTTGCTTTGGGCCTTCATGATGAACGCAGTTGCCCGGCGCAGCGGCTCGAAGAGGGCGGGGTCCTTGGTCAGGCCGTACGCCTCAGCCAGCGCCATCGTCGCGATGCCCTGGTCGTACATGCCCTGGCTATGCCCGCCGGTGAGGTCTCCGTCCCTGCCGACCTGGCCTGCGAGCCAGTTGACGGCCTTGGACGTCGGAACCTGGTATGGGCCCGCTTCGGTGTGCTTGGCGCCCCAGCCGAAGTAGCAGAGCATGGCGAAGCCGGTAATGGCGTTGTCATGCCCATCCTGGCCGCCGTGCTTTCGGGATGACCACCGGCCGTCGTCTTCCTGGTGCGCGGTGAACCAGTCCAGCGCCCGCCCGATGGCCTGCTCTGTCTCGTCCGAGCCGCCGAGCCGCTTCAGGATGCGGTCGCGGTTTTCCTTCTGTCGCAGGACGTAGTTGGAGCGGACGTTGTCGGGCACCTCGAGTATTACTGAATCGCCGATGTTCGCCCGCGGGATTCGCTTGGTGACGGTATCGCCGAGGCCGATCAGTTTCGGTTTGGCCTCGGCCGGCGCGGGCATGTCGGTCTCGATGAGGACGTCAACGATATTGGCGGTGGCCCGGGGCATCTTGGGCGCCTGCTTAATCGCGTCGTCAACGGGCTTGGACAGCTTCAACTCGACGGGGGCGAGGGCGAATGCGGTTTCGGGTTTGGCCTGCTCGGCCTGGTTGGGCTGTGGGGTCTCCTGGGGTTTCATTTCGAGTTCCACGTCGGCGGCAAAGTCGATGGGTTGGACCTGCCGCACGTCAGGCCGGGGCAGGGCCTGGGGTTCGGCGACGGCCACTTCAGCGACCTCGACCTGCACCTCGCTGGGCAGGGCCACTATGGCCGTCGGCGCCATCACGCGCGGCGCGATCTCGACGGGGTCGATTGTCGGCATCGGCGTCGGGGCACGATCGGAGACCACGTAGATCGGCTCGGGGCTCGTCTCTATCTCTGTGACCTGCTCGCGAATGGCCTCGGAGAGCTTTTCACTGGCCAGGGCGTCGGCATCGATGGCGATTTCCATCGGATCGCCCTTGGCCACAATCATCGCCTCCCCGATCATCCAGAGGCTCAGCAGGACCAGGATGCCCGCGTGCAGCCCGGCCGATCCGATCAGGCATTTCACCAGCAGGCTAGCCTGGTTGCGGTTCTCCGCGTTGCGCCACCAAAGGATCATGGAGACCAGGGCGATCAGGCCGGCGAGAAGTCCGATCAGCCACCACTTGATTCCGTTCAAGAATGCCAGAGACGCTTGAATCTGGGAGATCGGCGTCAGGCTGGTGATGTAGAGGGTAGTCGAACCGGCCCCGTCGGGCGATCGGTTCGAGCTGAAGATCATCGTGCGGCCGTTGCCTGCCAGCGAGGCGGAGTTCTCGTCTTCGAGCGTGTTCAGCGGGTCGGCGGCGTTTTCGGGAATCTGGATAACATGCGTGGTGATCGCCTCGGCGGCGCGCGGCGTGTAGTGGACGACCCGGCTGCGGTAGAGATCGTATCCGCCGGTCCCACCGAGGCGATTGGATGCGAAGTAGACGTAATCGCCGCCAGGGGAGAAGGTCAGGCCGAACTCGTCGCCGGTGGAGTTGAGAGCCCGGACGTGGCGAGCCAGCAGCGGGATTTTCAGGAGTTGCCGTGCCGTTTTGCGCATGGGTCGCGGCTTGAGCTCGAGCCCTGGGATCACATCGTCGGATTTGCGAAAGGCATCGGCGCCCTGCTCGTCCATCTGGTACATCGGCAGATAGCGGTAGTAGACCTCCAGGGCCAGGGTGGCCATCGCGGTGCTGACCAGCGGCCCGGCCCGCTTCCATTGTCCGCCGGTCCACGTGCCGGCCTGGTCGCCCTCGACGGTCTGCCTGGCCCGGCCCAGCGGCCGCAGGGCC
>JAUWQU010000676.1 GCA_030610965.1 Phycisphaerae bacterium | reverse complement strand
CGGACGATCGGCCGTCGTAGGCCGGGAGGTCGCTGCAGCGAGCTAGCATGCCGGAGGCGTCGACGTGCTGTCGCCAGAAGACCTTCGGGTCGTCGGCCTGGCCTGCCGCCACGGCCGGGGCGCCGAAGGTGTAGCTCGTCGCGGCGCTCGTCGCATAGCCGATGCGACAGGCTTTGGCGGAGACGGTCTGGGCGGGCCTCAGTTCGATCGGCCTGCAGTACAGAAGCCAGCCGCCACCGCTCTTATCCCTTGCCTTGCCGGCCTTGGCTGCCTTGGCTTTCCCGGCGGGTTTTTTCGCCCCGGCCTGGGAAATGCGGTACATGATCGACGAGCCCTGCGTCGGGCACGCGATCGCGACCCGCGCGATCTTGCCGGCGACGACCTCTGTCGGCGTGAAACCGGGGGTGGCCGTCTTGCCGCCGCCCTTGATTGCGTCGAAGTCGCTCTCGGGCATGAAGCCGACGTCGCCGATGCTCTTCATCCACTCATCGAGCGCCTTCTGCATGCGATCGACCACCTTGGCGCAGTTCGGGTCGGCGGCGAGGTTGTTGACGTTGTGCGGGTCGGCGTCGGTGTCGTAAAGCTCGCGGACTGGCTTGGTCGGGCGGAAGAACTGCATCTGCGGGCCGTCCGGGAGCTTGCCCTCGGCGTGGAGGCGACGCATCTCCTGGAGGATCGGCGTGCGGTCCATGTAGTTGATGTTCTGGGAGAGCGTCAGGTATGGCGTGTAGTTGCGGATGTAGCGGTACTTCTTGTCGCGCATGGTTCGGCTGAAGTCGTACGTCTCGTCCATGCGATCTCGCGCGCCGGGGACGTAATCCCTCGGCGTGCGGGCCTTTTGCGGGCCCAGGAACGCCTGGCCCTGCATGTGGGCGGGTATCTTCGCGCCGGCGAGGCTGAGCATGGTCGGGGCGAAGTCGATGAACGAGACCATCTCGCCCTCGACGCGCCCCGGCGCGACGGTGGCCGCATCGCCCGCGCCGGCCCACTTGCGGAATTTTTCGGGGACGCGGACCATTAGCGGCACGCGCAGGCCGGACTCGAAAAGGAACCGCTTGCCCCGAGTAAGCCCCCATCCATGATCGCCCCAGAACCAGACGATGGTGTCCTCGGCCAGGCCGTCGGCCTCGAGGTCGTCGAGCACCTTCTGCACCTGGTCGTCCATCTGGCTCATGCGGTCGTAGTAGCAGGCGAGGTTCTCGCGGACGAGCGGCGTGTCCGGATAGTACGGGGGCAGCGGCGCCTTGGCCGGGTCGTGCTCGAAAGACTGGCCGGGCTTGAACCTCCGCGTGCTGGACTCGTGCGTCTGGCCGTAATTGAATACCGCGAAGAAGGGCTGGCGCTTGTCCGGGCGGTTTCGCCAGTGGGCCTTGCCCGAGCTATCGTCCCAGGCCGCGCCGGTCCCGTCGAACTGGTAGTCGGTCTTGGAGTTGTTCGTGCAGTAATACCCGGCCGCACGAAGGTATTCGGGGAAGCAGCGCGCCTCGACCGGCGGGACGCCCTTGCAGCGCATCCAGGTGGTGCCGATGCTGGTCGGGTACATGCCGGTGATGATCCCGCTGCGGGCCGGGGCGCAGACGGGCGCGTGCGCGAAGGCCCTGTCGTACCGGACGCCCTGGCCGGCGAACTTGTCGAGCTTCGGCGTTGTGGCGTACTCGTCGCCGTAGCAGCTAAGCGTCGGGCTGATATCCTCGGCGCTGATCCAGAGTATGTTCGGCATGGGCGAGTCGTCGGCCACGTCGGGCGGCCAGGGCTCGGTTCTGTCGGCATCGGCATCCTTGAGCCGGCCCTGCATCGCCAGCGCCGCCAGGCCCACACCCGCCACCTTCAGAAAGCCCCGCCGATTGGTCTTGGTCGTCTTCATGGCTTGTCCTCATGAAAAAGATGCTCTTGCGCAGTCGACAATTCCTACCACGTTCAACGACGCTATGAAAGCGCCGGGGCGGCCGAGCATCCCAAGTGCCCCTCCCGGCCGCAGCCACCCGCGGCCGATACGGGCGTTATGAATAGAGGAAGGAGATCGCATGGATTCGTGGACTACTTGGATCAAGGCCTTGTCGGCGGTGCTTGCGGCCGCGTCGGTGGCGTGGGGTCAGCCGCTTGAGGTATCGGGGCGCTACCCGCACCTGGCGATGCACAACAGCAGCGGCGAGTGCGGCACGGGGGCGGTGGCGGCCTGGGCGGGGCGGCTTTGGGTAATCACTTACGCCCCGCACAAGCCCAAGGGCAGCGACGACAAGCTCTACGAAATCGACGCCAATCTCGTTCGCACGGTCCGGCCGGAGAGCGTCGGCGGAACGCCGGCCGGGCGGATGATCCACCGCGAGAGCGGGCAGCTCATCATCGGGCCTTACGTTATCGATTCGGCGCGGCGGGTGCGCGCGGTTGGGCCGTCCGCGATGCCCGGCCGGCTGACGGCCGTCGCCCGCCACCTTACGGACCCGGCGGGGAAGGTCTACGTTTACGACATGGAGGGACGGCTCTACGAGTTGGACGTGCGTACGCTGGCGCCGCGGCTGCTGCTGGAGAAGCCCTTCCCCGGTTGGCACGGCAAGGGCGGATACACGTCGCAGGGCCTGCTGGTGCTGGCCAATAACGGCGACAAGGCGGCGAGGCGGTTCTCCGCCCAGCCATACGAGGTAGGCTCGGACGAGCGCGGGCCCGGCCAGGCCGGGGCGCTGGCTCAGTGGGACGGCCGGACGTGGAGCATCGTCGAGCGGCAGCAGTTCACGGAGGTCACCGGGCCGGGGGGCATTCTCGGCGCGCCGGACGCCAACTCGCCGTTATGGACCGTCGGCTTCGACCACCGCTCGGTGATCCTCAAGCTGCTCGACGCGGGTGCGTGGCAGACGTTCCGCCTGCCCAAGGCGGACTACTCCTACGATGGCGAGCACGGGTGGCACACGGAATGGCCGAGAATCCGCCAGGTCGTGGGGCCCGCCGAAGGCAGGCAGGTCAAGCTGCTGATGAACATGCACGGCGGGTGGTTCGACTTTCCGATCACCTTCTCGGCCGGGGATACTTCGGGCCTGCGGCCCGTCGGCGACTACCTGAAGGTCACGGCGGACTTCGCGGGTTGGCGGGGGCGGATCGTCTTCGGCTGCGACGACGCGGCCGCCA
>JAUWQU010000380.1 GCA_030610965.1 Phycisphaerae bacterium | reverse complement strand
GGCCGGATCGGCGATCAGCCAATTCTCAAATTTGCGGTCTTTTACGCCAACGTGACCCTGCTCGCCCATCCCTTCAAGCGCAGCTTCGATGGCCTGGGCGCACTCAGGTGCGCAATCTTCCCGGTCTTCCCTGTCGATGAGAAGGAGGACCATCTCCGCGCCTCGCTTCTTCAACATGTTCACCCGGCTCAATGCACTCTTTGCTATTTGATCGGGCGCGCTCTTTGGCTGAAGCCCGGCATGCGCAGGGTCCAGCAACCGGTCTCCGGGCCGCAGACACAACTTGGCGCGAATCTTTGGGAGTGCTTCGAACTCCCCCAGCCCTTCGACGATGATGCCTATCTTCACATCCGCCCTCCAGGCACTGCGCGGGGAATCAGCCCCGAATCAAGATACTCGGAAAGTCCATACTTCCCTTCAGACCAGTCTTTTTCAACCCGGGTATCCAATTCGGTCAATCGACGAATCTCCGTCTTTCCCTTGCGGCGTGAGACGATCCACACCTCAGAAGGCTTGAGGGTGTCTATCAGCACCGGTGAGTGTGTGGTAAGGAAGATCGACTTGTCCTTGGAAAGCTCGCGAAGCTTCTTGGTCAACTCATAGATGATCCAGGGATGCAGCGAACTCTCGGGTTCCTCGATCACCAGAGCCGAAGTGCGTGGGTCAGCCGCCGCGACGAGCATCGACAAGGCATGAATCGTGCCGTCGGAGACTTCGTCAATCCTCCAAGGCTGTTTGACGCCCTCTTCCTGAAAAAGCAGGCCGTAGGTCTTGGAAGCCAGCGGATAGACTGTGATATCCCGAAGTTCGGGAACCACGTTCAGCATTGCGTCCAGAATACCCATCCACACCTTCGGATATTTCTTCTGGAGCCAGTCAATCATCGTGGGCAGGTTGTCACCCGACATCGCAAGGGCCGGGTTCGGCGTGGGCACGCCGGACTCCCGAAGTTTGTCGGAGGAAAAGTGGAATACGCCGGACAAGCGAAAAAAATAGCTCAGAAAGAGCACAAACCGGAAATTCTCTCTCAAGAGAGCGGAGGTAGCAAAAAGAGCCTGGCTGGAGATTCTGCTCTGGCTTGCCGGCAAACGGGGCAATGGGACGAGTCTTTGCCCATTGGCCCACCTCTCCTTTAGCCCCCCATCAGGTTCTTCCGCAATCGTTCCTTCCTGGCTTCGCGTTATCGTGTAACTAAGATCCCCTTGCGTCAGAGATGCCTTGAGACAGAACACCTCATCAACGACGACAAAGTCGTCGCCGATGCCACCTCTGGCCGCTTTACAGGAGAAGCGGTGGCAAATCAGAAAATGTCCCACAGACGGCGCCACTCTTTCGTCCAGAAACACACCGCCACAGGTTCGCCAGACCCACTCAGCGTCCACCTTGAGTTCCACCTCGAACTCAATCGGCGCGGTTGTCCGCCTGCCCTTCCTGTACGCAATATTCTCGATCCCCCCTGCTCGCGAGATGGCCATTTCCAGGCCGTGCTGGTGGACTTCGGCGAGGAACTTCATGGCCAGGGCGAAGTTGGTCTTGCCGGCGCCGTTGGGGCCGACCAAGGCCACCAGGCCTTCGGAGTTGATCTCCACGTCCTTGAGGGACTTGAAGTTGGCGATCCTTATGCGGCTCAGGAACACTGGGGCGGCTCCATTATGTCTTTCGCGAAAGTTGCCGGGCTCTTCTCTTGGTGATTGCCCACATGTATAATGCCCGCCTGGGTATCAGGCAAGGAGCATAACCGATCAGCAGGCAAGAAACAATCCGGGGCGCAGGCGACTTGGCCGGGGCCGGGCCGGACCTCCGGGTGGATATCGCCGGGGTGGAGTTGGCCAATCCGCTGATGACCGCCAGTGGGACTTGCGGATATGCCAACGAGTACGCGGACTTTGTCGATCTGCGCGGGCTCGGGGCGTTCGTGACCAAGTCGATCACGGCCAAGCCGCGGATGGGCAACGAGTATCCGCGAGTCGTCGAGGCCCGGGCGGGGATGATGAACGCCATCGGCCTGGCCAATGTCGGGCTGGAGGTGTTCCTGGCCGAGAAGGTGCCGCTGCTGGAGAAACTCGGCCTGCCGGTGTTCGTCAACGTCGCGGGCACGACGGTCGATGACTACCTCGCCGTCGCGCGGGCGATGGAAGGCGTGGACGTCGTCCGCGGCGTGGAGCTGAACATCTCGTGCCCCAACGTCAAGGCCGGCGGGATTCAGTTCGGCGTGGACCCGGCCCAGGCCGAGTCCATCACGCGGGCGCTGCGGGAGGTCTGCAAGAAGAACATCCTGATCGTCAAGCTCTCGCCGAACGTCACGGACATCACCGCCATCGCGGGCGCGGCCGTGGCGGGCGGCGCCGACGCGCTGAGCATGATAAACACCTTCACGGCGATGGCGGTGGACATCGAGCGGCGTCGGCCTATCCTGGCCAACGTAACCGGCGGGCTCAGCGGGCCGTGCATCAGGCCGATCGCGGTTCACATGGTCCACCAGGTCTACAAGAAGGTCGCCGGCCCGGCCGGGGTGCCGATTATAGGCATGGGCGGCATCCAGTACGCCTCGGACGCGCTTGAGTTCCTGCTGGCCGGGGCGACGGGCCTGGCAGTCGGCACGGCCCTGTTCGTGGACCCGGGCTGCCTGACGGAGATTCGCGACGGCATAGCGGATTATCTGCAACGTCACGGCTGCAAAAGCGTCCGCGAGATAATCGGCCAGTTGCAGACGCCAGGCTAACCGATATCGCGCGCATCACGTTGTCCTGGCGCGGAATTTCGGGTGTTTCTTCCGCGCCAAAGCCTTATGAACTGCCGCAGCGCGCAAGCATATTTGAAAAATGGATGAAATCCCCGGCCGCGCAGTTAGAATAGGCATCGCCTGTTGCGGACCCGCATATAACTGTCTGTGCGCCGCCGATTCGGATCGCGTAAATGACCTTGGCTTCCAAGCTATTGCAGGGACTTCGATTATGAGAGTGCTTATGCTCGGCTGGGAATTTCCTCCGCACATCAGCGGAGGTCTGGGTACTGCTTGCCACGGCATGACCAAGGGCCTCGACGAAATCGGCGTGGATGTTTGTTTTGTTCTGCCGACGGCTGTCCCCGCCGACACGACAAGTCACGTAACGCTGCGCGGCCCGAACAATCTGCCGGTCGGCTCGTCAACGCCCGCCGCCCCCCCGGCGGCGACGGCGGCGACGACAGAGCAGGTCGTCTCCCGCGAGTTTGAGCACGTCGAGCTTCGCCGCGTCGAGGCGATGCTCCAGGCTTACGGCACGCCGGAATCGTACGACGAGGCCGTCCGCAAGATTCTCCGCGAGCAGCACACCATCCCCGGCCTGGCCGAAGGCGAGGTCGTTACCGAGGGCGCTGGCGGAAGCGAGGGCGCTGGCGGAAGCGCCCCGACCACCGGTGAGAAGGTGGACGTGAACGTCGACACCGCCAACTCGTCGCGAGGGCTCTTCATTGCCGGAGGCGGCGTCCACTACAAGGGCGACCTTATGAGCCAGGTCTACCGCTACGCCCGCCTAGCCGTCGAGGTGGCGCGGACGGAGAAGTTCGACGTAATCCACGCCCACGACTGGATGACCTACCCCGCCGGCGCCGCCGTCGCCGCCGCCTCGGGCAAGCCCCTGATCGTCCACGTCCATTCCACCGAGTTCGACCGCTCCGGCACTAACGTAAACCAGCAGGTCTACGACATCGAGCGAATGGGCATGCACTGCGCCGGCCGGGTCGTCTGCGTAAGCCACCTGACACTGAAAATCTGCACCAGCCGCTACGGCGTGCCGGAAGACAAGTGTACGGTCGTCTACAACGCCGTCGAGCTGCCGGAAAACGACATGGAGATGGTCCCCATCCGCCAGACAGAGAAGATCGTCCTGTTCCTCGGGCGCGTGACCATGCAGAAGGGCCCGGAGTACTTCCTGAGGGCGGCCAAGAAGGTCATCGGAAAGTTCACCAACGTCCGGTTCGTCATAGCCGGCAGCGGCGACATGATGACCCAGTGCATCCGCGAGGTCGCCGACCTCAAGCTCGGACGGTATGTCACGTTCACCGGCTTCCTGCGAGGCAAGGACGTGGACAAGATATTCTCCATGGCCGACCTTTACGTCATGCCCAGTGTCTCCGAACCGTTCGGCATCGCCCCGCTGGAGGCGCTCAGCCACAACGTGCCGGTGATAATATCCAAGCAATCAGGCGTCTCGGAGGTGCTCACGCACGTGCTGAAGGTGGACTTCTGGGACATCGACGAGATGGCCAATAAGATCCTCGCCGTGCTCCGCCACGCGCCGCTTCAGCGGACGCTCCGCCAGCACGGCTCGATCGAGCTGCGGAAGTTCGCCTGGCGCGACAGCGCGGTGAAGCTCAAAGAGGTCTATGACATGGCCTCGCGCGCGTAGTGCCACGCGTCCCGGGAATTGCCGGCGGCAGGCGGGCAGGTACAAACAGCAATACAAGCACCGAGTTGCAGGGAAGCTCCAAATAACAAGCACCAAGGGCCAAACAAGGGCCAAACGGCAAACTCCAAACGGGGAGGTTTGGACAGGAGCCCGACAGATTCGTTTGTGATTTCGGGATTTGCCGTGGGGAACTTGTTTGAGATTTGGCGCTTGTGCTTTGGAACCTGGCTGTTATTTGGTGCTTTTCGTTTGGTCCTTGTCTGAGTTTTGGTGCTTGTGATTTGGCCCTTTCCGGGGCTGCGGCACCGGAAATCTGCGCACAGCGACATTTCTTCCTGGCGGATCATAACACATTATACAACCATCATTTGATGGGGTATAAGGCTTCAGGGGGAAGGCTTCAGACTTCAGACTTCAGGCTTCAGGAAAAACGGCCGGGGCGTACATCAGGCATCAAGGATAATGCCAGCGAATCCGCCAACTCGAATGCCCGCAACTTGGTGTGATCCCGCATTGGTTCAATTTCAGGCACGGGCCAGGAAAAAGGAATCCGAAAACAA
>JAUWQU010000150.1 GCA_030610965.1 Phycisphaerae bacterium | reverse complement strand
AGGTCTTCATGGGCGACGCCGGCTCGCTGGTCATTGGCTTTCTGCTGGGTGTCGTCAGTTGCCTGACCACCTACGCCCAGCCGGGCCGGCAGTACTATCTCTACGGCGTGTTCGTGCCCCTGGTCGTCATGGCCGTGCCGCTTTACGACATGGTCAGCGTGGTCAGCCTTCGCCTTCGCGACCGCAAGAGCCCCATGGTCGGCGACCGACGCCACTTCTCCCATCGGCTGGTGCGGCGAGGCATGTCCGTTCGCAAGGCCGTGCTTACGATCTACCTATGCACCGGCGCCACCGCCGTCGCCGCGAGCCTGCTGCCGCGGGTGAACACCGTAGGGGCCGTGCTGATATTCGCTCAGACCATGGCCATCCTGCTGATCATCGCCCTGCTAGAGTCCGCCGAACCGAGAACGCCAAAGCCATGAACGCCACAATGGCCGCAAACAAACGCGATAAGCCCGGCGACAGGTACATCGCCGCGGCGTTCGTTCTGCTCCTGGCGGCCGTGGCGTCGAGGTGCTTCCTGCCGGAACTTCCCTTCCAGGCATCGGCGCTGGAGATGCTTCCCGAGCGAGCGCTCGCCCGGGCGGGCATTGCCGGCCCCGGACGCGATGCGACATCGGACAATGCCCTGGCCTACCAGGTGGACCGGTCCGAGCTGACTCGGATGACCTACGCGGTTTTGCTCCTCTCGGCCGGGGCGCTTTGGGCAATCGGCGGCGCGCTTGCCGGCAGGCTTACGGTCCGCCATCGCTGGCTGGCGGGGGCAATCGCGGCGTTCGCGGCTATTTCGCTGGCCTCGGCCTTGGCGGCCAGCAACCGGCGGGCGTCGCTGGACTCGTGGATCGAGCAGCTTTCGCTGATGGCAATGGCGTTTCTGGCCATCCAGCTCTGCGGTGACCGGCGGCGGTTCGTAACGCTCGTGGTGGTCCTGGCCGCGGTCGGCGGGACGATGGCGGCCAAGAGCTACTGGCAGGTTGCAGTCGAGTCGCCGCAGAACGTGGCGGACTTCGAGGCCCACCGCCTCCAGCGGCTGGCCCAGTTCGGCTGGGACGCCAACACGCCGCAGGCGCAGGTCGTCGAGACCCGCGTGCGGGACTGGTCGGCCAGGGGATTCTTCGGGCTGGCCAACCCGTTCGGCTCGCTGCTGATCGTGCTGGGTTTCGCGGGCGCTGGGCTGGCGATCGATAAATTCCGCGCCGCCGCGGTCGAGCGGCGCAAAGCGAAGGGCAGTTCCGGCGACAAGGGCAAAGGCGGCGACAAGCCGCGAGAGGTCGAGCCGACCACGGTCGCTGCCGTCGCGGCGGCAATCGCGGCCGCGGTCGTTATCGCGACCATCGCGCTGACGTGCAGCGAGGGCGCCATGCTGGCCGCAGCCGTGGCGGGCGCGGGTTTCGGGGTGGCGCTGCTATGGGGAAGAAGCCTCGCGCGGCGATGGCGTGCGTGCGTTGCGGCCGCGATTGTGGCGTTGGTGCTTGGCGCAGGCGCGATGGTCGCCCACGGGCTGATCCGCGACAGCCTGCCGACGAAGACCATGACCTTCCGCTGGTACTACTGGACGGCCTCGGCAGGGGTGTTTGCGGATCGGCCGCTGCTGGGCGCCGGGCCGGGCAACTTCGCCACCGCGTACCTGCAACACCGCCGCGACCAGGCCGAGGAAGACGTCCAGATGCCGCACAACGTGCTCGTCCACGCGCTGAGCGAGTACGGCGTGGTCGGCGGGGTCTGCTACCTGGCGGTGCTCGGGGGGCTCGTACTGCTTGCGGTCCGGCCGCGACGGGCGGAAGACGCGGCACCACTCACGCACGGGCTGCAAACCAGTCCCGCTCGTGGAGGCTGGCCCGTGCTGGCGGTCATTGTCTGCGCGATGGTCGCGGCCAGGCTGGTTCTATGGGGCGCCACCGACTCTGGCGGGGTCGTGCTGCTGCACACCATCGTGCCCGCGGCGGTGCTGGCGGCCTTGCTGGCGATGCTGGCGTGGTCCGGGCGGGACCTGCGAGGCCTGCCAAGCGGCGCCCGCGCCGATGCGGCTCGCATGGCCCTTGGCGCCGCTGCCGTCGGGTTCGTCGTGCATAACTTCGTCACCTACAGCCTCTGGCTGCCGGGCACGGCAAGCGCGTTTTACCTGGCCGTCGGCGCCGCGGCCGGGCGAGCCGGCGACCAATCGCCGCTAACAGTCGTTCGCGGGCGCTGGGCCGTCGGCGTCGGCGCCGGCGCGGCCGTGCTCGCGGCCATCGTGTTCTTCTGGGCGCCCGTCGCCGGCAAGACGTTCTACACGGCCCGAATGCTCTCGGCCCTGCGCGATCGTGACGTTCCTGCAGCGCTGGCCGCGGCGCGAACCGCGGCCGAGGCGGATACGCTCGACCCCCGCCCCGCCGCCGACGCCGCCGACGTTGCGATGATGGCGGCCGGGCGGGCGGGCGCGGACGCCGCGGGGACCGTCCGGCTCGCACAGGACCTTGCCCGCGAGGCCATCATGCGAGACCCCGCAAACCCAACCTACTACCGCCTGGCAGGCGAGTTGGCAGGGACGGCCGAGACGTTCCGCGACCGGCGACTGCTGGTTCTCGGCCTGGCAGGCGACAAGGCCTACCTCGCCGGCGACCGGGACAAGGCCAGGCAGAACTGGATCGCGGCCGCCAAGTACCTCAGGCCGATGCAGGCGGACCTTCTCGGCGTAGGCAACTACACGCGGGCCGTCAGACTAAACCCCAAGAGCGCCAGGCTGCGGATTTCCTGCGCGAACAACTACCTGAATGCCAACCTTCCCGGCAAGGCCGTCGAGCAGCTTGACGAGGCCTGGCGGCTCAACAATGTCCTGCCGACAGACAGCGCGCAGCGATTGCGGCCCATTGAACTGAAAAGAATCGACGTGCTCGGCGCCCGCGCCGCGGTCCTCATGGGCCGACGCCTGGGCCCACCCGCGACAACCCAGGCGGCGGAAGAGAGTCGTCGCGGAGAGAAGAAGAAGCTGGAGGGGGATTACACGGATTAAAGGATTACACAGATAGAAGCAGATATAGATTTCTAAACGGACTGCTATCCACAGGACTTGAACCATCCGTGGGCATCTTGTGTCGTGATGGTTTTCAGGGCGCCGGGCAACCTGGCCGGGTTCAGATGTCGGGCTCCGGCTTTGGCCACGCCGACATTCGCCCGCACTCTGGACTCTTGGCGCCGCTAACCGTGGTCCGGTGATTGGGCGAGCAACTCTCTGGCGATTTCGGGCCTATCGTCGAAGATGTGCAATACGCGTAGTGCGCTGCCGGAAGGCTTGGCTCTGCCTTGCTCCCAAGCGTGGATAGTTTGGGGGGCAGTATTGGTGAGCCGAGCAAAGACCCGTTGGCTGACGCGAAGCTTGTTTCTCCGCAGAGAGCCGATCTGTCGTGGCGACATCGGCTTGGGGGGAGGCGGCAAGTGGACCTCTCGGATGGTCAACACTTTCCCTTTACGAAGGGCGTCAACTCCCTCCTCCAAAGCGTTAACCAGCCCATCATGGAAGTCGTTATCTGTGGCCATATCTCAACCTTATCTCTCTATCCAATTGCGCCTTAAGTTCTCGAATGACCTCTTTCTGCGATGCTGTCAGGTTTGCCTGCCTGTTCTTGGGAAAAGCCCAAATCAGCACCGCGACATCTTCTTGCTCGTAATCCGCGAACAGCACCCGCCACCCGCCGCTCTTGCCTTTGTTCCTGGCCTCACACCGGATCTTCCTAACCCCGCCCGTGCCGACTAACGTCGCCCCGCCGCCATTCAGAATGTCCTCCTGAAGGTTGGAAACCTGCTGGTCAGGAATCTCACCGGCGGATACCAATCTCGTGAAGGCAGGCAACTCGATGAATATCCGGCGCATTCCACCATCCTTATTCTATACTATCTAATAGTACATTGTCCCAAGGCTCCCGGTCAAGGGGAAGACTGGAATAGTTACGCGATGGTCTTGCTGGCGGTCGGATGACATTCAGGCTTCAGGGCCAACTGCCCCTTCTTGCCCAAGGTTGACGCTCGCCCGCAGGGGCACGAGGAAATGACAGCCACGAACTTCCTGGCAGGGGAAAAGGGGCCTGCCAATTTCTTCTCTCCTCTTTCTTCCTCTGCATCTGCGGTGATCCGTCTTTCCGCTCACTCCAGCGTCGGATGGGCGATCTCGCCGCGAAGCTGGGCGGCGCCGCCCTCGGCTTCGTAGACGCCGTAGAACATCGACGCGCAGTCCAGCCACAGCGTGATGCGGTGCATATCCTCCGACGAGAGCTTCACCTTCTTATGGCCCTTGGCGAGCATCTCGTAGAGCTTGGACGCCTGGGCGCCGAACTTGCCCGGCGTGGTGTAGAGGTTGTTGCCGTAGTTGGTGAAAGCGTACTTGTCGATCAGGCTGTTGTAGGAAGCGAACCACTTGTTCTTCATGGGCTCGCGGCCGAGGTTCGGGGCCTTGGAGGCGTTCTCTTTCTTCGTGTGGCACGGCACGCAGTTGCGGTCCAACACCGGCTGGACCAGCCGCGGGTAGCTGAACGGATTGGACCCATCGACGTCGGGGGTAATTTTCGACGGCTCGCGTCGCATCGCCGTCGGCAGCGATTCGGCTTGGGGCGGGGTCTGGTTCTTGGGTTCGTGGCAGCCGGCGCAGAGTATGCGTTCGCCCTCGTGGAAGTACGTCGCCGACCGCATGGACTGCACGGCCAGGCCGTTGGCGTCCAGGGCCTGGAAGAACAGCGACACGTTGGCAGGGACCGTGAAGTGGGCGCTGCCGTCGGCCTCGACCGGCACGGTGCCAAGCAGGTGTCGCACGGGCACGACCGAGTCGCCGGCCTGCGCGATTCTCTTGCCCGTATTAAACGGCGGCCTGCCGGACGGGACGCTCATCGGCAGCAGCTTGAACACGCGGAGCGAGTTGATCCGCGTGCCCTCCGGCCAGGGGCGCTTGCCGTCGTAGGTGTTGACCACCGCGATGGTCGCCTCGCCGGGCTTGCCCGGATACGCCGGGCCGCGAGCGGCGATCTTGGCCGGGTCCATCGACAGCGTCACCGGCGGCGTTGGCCTCGGCCGAAGCGGGATGGGGCTCATGCACGCGATCTTCGGGTCGCGGTAGAGCAACTCCTTGTTGCCGAAGCTGTCGACGAGGTAGATGCCGAAGTTCCAGCCGCCCTTGCGAAGCTCGGCGCCTACGTCGTAAACGCAGATGTAGTAGTCCTCGCTCAGCGGATACGCCATGCCGTAGCATTGCGAGCCGCCCTGGCTCTCGGGAAAGCCGACCTCGGGCGTTATGCGGCGCACCGGGCCCATGGCGTCGTCGTCGGGAACATTCGGGTTGACCAGCACCAGCGAGCCGAACGCCTGCCCGTGGTGCGGCGCGGCCGTGGCGACGAACTTCACCGAATTGGGGATAGCGCGGATGTCCACTTCCATGTCCGGCCGGGCGTTTCGCGGGGCGAAGTTACCGTGTACGGCCCGCGAGTCGGCCCCGTCGAGCGTGGTTATCCACGGGTGATGGGCGGTGCAGCCGAAGCGGTCTACATAGTCCCATCGCGTGTAGACAATCCGCCCGTCGTTGGTTACCGAGGGGTTCCACTCGTTGGTCTCGTGGAAGCTCAGGCAGTTGATGTCGCTGCCGTCGGGGGCCATGTCGTAGAGCGTGTAGGTCGGGCAGACCCGCCCGCATCGCAGGTATCCGCCGCGGCGCTCGGAGTTGAAGACGATCCGCCCGTTGGGCAGCCAGGCCGGGTCGAAATCGTTCCACGTGCCGTCGGTGAGCTGAACGAGGTCCGAGCCGTCTACGTTTGCCTTGAACACGTGATAGCAGCGCCCCGGGGCCCAGTGGCCCTTGTTCGGGTCGGTGTGGTGGCGGTGGCGGCGGTCGCCGCGGCATTCGACGTAGGCGAACAGTATCTGCCTGCCGTCGAACGAAAGGTCCGGCGAGAGGAACGAGCCGCCCTCGGTGACCTCGCCGCTCTGGTTGCCCATGCCGTCGAAGCGGATGTTCCACTTGCGGTCCGGCCCGCCCCAGAGCCGCTGGCCCTTGAGCCGGCCGTTGGAAACCGTCGAGCCCGCCAGCACGTCGGTGACCGTCGGACTGTCGCCGAAGGCGTCGTTCAGGATGCACAGCCCCCCGCCAGGCCTCTGGGCCATTCCGTAAAACTGGTCGCACATGTGCCGGTAGATGGCCTTGTGACGCTTGATGAAGACGATCCTGTCGAAGTCCAGCAGCGGATTGGCAAACGCGATCCGCCGCCGAAGCTGACTGGCCCGCACGAACAGCGCGTGCCGCGCCTCGGCGTCATCAACCGAAACCTTTGCGGCCTGCCTGGTCAGTTCGACGAGTTGCTTTTCAAGGTCCGCCAGCGCGGCCTGGCCGGCCGATCGCTTCAGGTCGGCCGCGAGCGCAGCCGTGCGGCGAAGGACGATGTCCAGCGGGTCGCGATCGCCGGCCTGGACAAGCGCATCGGCCCGCAGCGTCTCGGAAGCCCTCTTGGCGTGGGTCTTGCGGTTGGCAAGGTCGTGCTTGAGCGCCTCGTACTGCTTCTCCAGCTCCAGGTGCATTGCGGCGCGGGCTCCCAGCGAGGCCCAGCGGGCATCGTCGATGGGCGTCTTGGCCGCGGCCAGGGCGTCGAGGTCCTTGAGCGCCTCGGCCGTGGCCCCGGGCCCGGCCAGTGCGATCCGTTGGGCGACGTCGCGGAAGAGGCAACTGCGCGCGTAGAGGTCCAGCCAGCGCGCGTCGCCGGCGGGCGCCTTGGCCTCGGCCAGGGCCTTGAGCTCGCCGCGCAGGCTCTTCCCGCCGGCGCCGGCGGCACCCAGCACGCCGTCGATCATCGACTGCTCCTGGGATGCGTCGGGGCGGTTCTGGAACCAGTTGGCGAGTTGGCGGGCGCCCGGGCCGGTAATCCAATTGGACTCGCGCGGGTATCGCTTGGCGATCTCCTTCCACACAGCCGGCGGCTCGGGGTCCTTGCCGCTTAGCACCTTAAAGCGGGCCATTCCCGCGGCGCGGTCCTTGTCGATGCCGACCCAGGCCTCGAGCCGCACGTACTTGCCGGCGAGCTTGTAGATAAGTTCGCTGTCGCCGTGAACCCACAGGCCGTGCGAGAACTTCCGGTCGCCGACCTGAAGCGGGTGCTTCTGCCAGTTCTGGTCCTTCGTGAGCTGGCCCCAGCCTACGGAAACGCTGGCAGGCTTGAGCGATCCGAGCTTGGTCTTCGCGCCGTCAGCCGCGATCAGGACGGGCTCGCCCCAGATGTGGCAGTTGCCCTGGCCCTTCTCGCAGATAGTCACCAGGCGGATGGTATCGAGGCCCGCAACGTTGACCTCGACGCGCCTGGCCGGAGCCTTCCCGGCCATCGGGCCGGTGTCCACCGGCTCGAACGAGGACGCGACCTCGGCGGGGGCCGTCTTGCCCAGCGACCGGATGTACGACGCCCTCGCCGCCGAGAGGGCCTCGGCCCACGTGGCCTTGTCCGAGACGGCCGCGCCTACGGGGACATCGGCGGCAAGGACAAGCCAGCACGCCAGCAGCACCCATCGCCAGACCCGTCGTGCCATCGTGTTCGTCCGGTTCGCCAGTCGCATATGTCGCATCCTTTCGAGAGCCCCACAAGCGGTCCTCGCTCGGACCAACGGCGGGGCACAGGTAATGTCGTACAACTATGAAACCGCAAGTCGCCCGGTCCGGTTGCCCATTTGACAGGGATTTATCTCGTGCGGGCGCCTTCCAGTATACGGCGGAGGCGCGGGTACGCTGCCCGAAAAACGGCGGGCCTCCGGGCGCAAGAAGAACCCAACCGGACCTGGCGCGACCGGTTGGGCCTTTGTGTTTCTTGCTTGTTCCTGCTTGTTCCTGCTTGTTCAGTCGCGATCGGGCGGTCTCCTGCTAGCTGAAGCGCGCAGGCCTCAAC
>JAUWQU010000392.1 GCA_030610965.1 Phycisphaerae bacterium | reverse complement strand
GCTCCGCTGGCCTGGCAAGCGCGGGCGCTTCTTCGACGACTCCCACGTCAAGCGAATCCGCCTTATCCGCCAGCTCAACGAGACCGGCTACACGCTGCGGTCGATTCGGGAGACGTACCTTCGCGAGCGATAGGTCTGCTTTGCTACCGCGGCCCAGGCGGCGTAGAATGGCACGACATGGCCAGGCGCCTCGTTAAAATCTCGCTGGCGACGAAGCTTCGCCTTCTGTTCGGCCTGACGGTGTTGGGCGTAATCGTGGCCGCGTTCGTCGTGCCGTGGTATTTCATGGAGCTGCTGGCCGAGCAGGGCGTCCAGCGGCCGGGCTCGGAGCTTACCCGTCTGCGTCTGCACGAGTGGCTTCGCGACCATCCCAAGGACCCCGACGCCGCCAACGACAAGTCCAGCCGGGTCGTCATGCTCTACACCACCGGCGAGGACGCATCTGCCCGGAGCGGGCCGTCCGTCATGGTCCTGGTCGAGGGCCGCAAGTCCCCTCGCCCGCTGGGCTCTTCCGCCCGCAAGGCTGTCAAGGCGTTCTCGCGGAACCCCGAGCAGCGGCTGGCTATCATCGAGGACGATGATGACCGTGACGAGAGGGTTTTTCGGGTCTTCAGGGCAGTGCGGGTCGAGCAGTCGTGCATGACCTGCCACGGCGCGACGGCCAAGGCGGAGCTGCGGTATCAGCCGGGCCAACTGGTCGGCATCGTGCAGGTGACGCTGCCGGGCGAGATGGCCTCGACTCCGCTGGTCTGGTGGACTCGCGGGGCTTTCGTCGTCGGGGCACTGCTGGCAGGGTCGCTGGCGCTGGTGCTGTTCGCGCTTATCAGCCATCGGCTGATACTCCGCCCGATCCGCTCGCTGCGAAACCTGACCGACAAGGTGGCCGAGGGCAACCTGACCGCCCGCAGCAAGATCCGGACCGGGGATGAATTCCAGCGCCTCGGCGAGGGCTTCAACGAGATGCTCGAGGCCATCAACTCCCAGCACGACAGGCTCCGCGCCGCCAACCGCGCGCTGGACCTGAAGCTGTCGGAACTCGCCGAGGCCAACGTGACGCTCTACAAGGCCGATAAGGTCAAGAGCGAGTTCCTGGCCAACATCTCCCACGAGCTGCGCACGCCGCTAAACAGCATCATCGGCTTTGCCGACCTGCTGGCTGAGAAGGACGACGAGCGAGTCCGCCGATACGGGCAGAACATTTCCTCGGCCGCCAAGAACCTGCTGAGCATGATCAACGACCTCCTGGACATGGCCAAGGTCGAGGCGGGCAAGGCCGACGTGAGGCTGGACAAGGTGTCCGTGACGGACACCTGCCGAACGCTTGGTCAACTTCTGGCCCCCCTGGCCGGCAAGAGCCGCCTGGATCTGCGGGCGGAGTTGGACGACAAATTGCCCATAGTCGTCACCGACGCCGGCAAGCTCCAGCAGATCCTCTACAACCTGCTGTCAAACGCCATCAAGTTCACCCCGGCCGGGGGAAGCGTGACCGTGTCCACCGCCGTCCTGGCCGGCGACGACGGCGCGGCGAAAGATGTCGCCATAAGCGTGGCCGACAGCGGGCCGGGCATAGCCGAGGCCGACCAGACGCGCATCTTCGACAAGTTCTACCAGGTGGACCCCACGCTGACCAAGCAGACCCACGGCACGGGCCTGGGCCTGGCCATCGCCAAAGACCTGAGCATACTTCTAGGCGGACGACTTACGCTCAAAAGTTCCCCCGGCCCCGGCGCGACGTTCACGCTGACCCTGCCCATCGAGCCAGCCCGGCCCGCCGAGGCGGCCCAAGCGGTGGCGGCGGAATAGCCACACCGAGTTGGGCAACTACGTCACGACTTTCCTCGAACGCGCAACTTACTTTCGTCTATCACCCATAGCCTGCCCTCCACCCGCTCGGTCTCCAGCACCGCAATCGCCTGCTCCATAACCCGCAACAGCCAAGCCTGGCTCTGATGGAAAGTCGAAGAACTACAATCCCGGCATGTGCTTCGGGGGGATAGGCGAGGATATTGGCAAAGTCCAGGTCCAGGGTCAGCAGCGCACGCCGCTCGGATAGACAGATTTTCGCCAAGCGGCGGTCTGAAGCGCCCTGCAAGTTCTGGCCCCAAACGGTTACCGCGTCATGCCCTCGCCCCTGCAGTAGCGCGGCGACGGCCGGATGGATGTTCTCGTCGATCTTCCAGCGCATCAGGCCGCCCCGGGCGAAAGCGGCAGAACGCTCTCCTTGACCAACTCCGCCGCGTAAAGCAACGATGCGTGGATGTCATCGGACGTGATGTGATATGCCTCGGCTACAGCGTCCTGAGCCTCTCCGGCGGCCAGGTTGTCCAGAACGACCGAAACCATCACCCGGGTGCCCTTTATACATGCCTTGCCGTGACAGACAGCCGGGTCAACAGAAATTCGTTCGCGCCAGTTCATCTCTCACCTCACTGTCATTGTACCTCACGTCGACCGGGGCGTCGACACGCAAACGTCAGCCGGGACGCACAGCGTATCCCGGCCCCGGGCATGACGACTCCTAATCCAACTCCGCCACCGCGGCACTGGGCATTGGGAAACTTCTCCCAAGAATCCCCGACCGCCTCGGCCGGCTTAGTACCAGACCACGACCAACAGGTTGGGCTCGGGGCGCTTACCTTCCATCGTGCCGATGAGTTGGCCGACGTGCTTGACCTCGATCTTGTCGCCGTCGATCCACTCGTTGATGGAATGTTCGAGGTTCTCCAGCGGGGCTAGCGATATCTTGGAGTGAAAGATGCGGAACCGCGTCGCGCCGCTGCCGTCGGCGTTCAGCGGCCGGGTGAACTTGGTCGCCGTGACGTTCGCGGCTGCGCCGATCGTCTTCAGGGCCAGGCCCTCAGCGGCAGAGTCGTCGCTGGATTCGACCAGGCTGATCGGTTGTTCGTCGCCGTCGAGGCTGATGGGTTCTTCTTCCGGTTCGAGGATGCTGTCCGCGGCCATACGTTTCTCCTGAACGATTTACTGAGATACCCGAAATCACATGCGGCAAACAACGCCGGGACTGGCTATTATAGCCAACCCGGCGGCGGGGTCAACACAAGGCCCATCCGGCGAGGAATTGTGTGCCTGGCGTAGGAAGTGGCAATGACGAATCCGGCGTGTGTGCGACGCGTTGAATATCTTGGGCAAACGAGCGAGGCCGGCGGCGAATCCCGCACGGGCCGAGGGATTATGGCGAAAGACAAGCTCCTGATTCTGGCTATCTTCCTGCTGGTCATCGGCGCGGCCGTCGGGATACAACAGTTCGACTTCGGCGGCCCTGGCGCCGCCCCCATGGGCAGGCCCACTCCCGCGGCCCCAACGGCATCAGCCGGCACGACGCCCCCCGCGCCACCGCTGAAGCGCCTACAAACCGACCAGTTTCGCGGCTTTACGCTTCAGCTCCAGAGCGCCTCGCCGACGCGCCCGTACGAGAAGTACATCGACGAAATCGCCGATACCGGCTCCAACACCATTTGCCTGTCGGTGGCCGGTTACCAGGAAAACTGCGCGTCGACGAGCATATTCATCGACGCTCGACGCTCGCCGGGCACCGAGCGGCTCATGAGCCTCGTCAGCCACGCCCATAAGCGCGGCCTTCGGGTAATGCTCATGCCGATAGTCCTGCTGGAAAACCCCCGGGCCAGCGAATGGCGAGGGAAGATCAGCCCGAAGAACTGGGGCGATTGGTGGGAGGATTACAACAACTACATCCTCCATTATGCACGTATCGCCCAGGCGGCCGGGGTCGAGGTCCTGGCCGTCGGGTCCGAACTGGTCAGCACCGAGAAGGACCACGCCGACTGCTGGCGAAGCCTCATCGCACGGGTACGCAAGACGTACAAGGGCTACTTGATCTACTCGGCCAACTGGGACCACTATCGGCCGGTGTCGTGGTGGGACGCCGTCGACATCGTCGGCATGACAACCTACTACGACCTGACGGCCGGCAAACAGCCGACGGTTGACCTGCTGACCAAGAGCTGGAAGCCCATCCGCGAGGAAGTCCTGGCCTGGCAGAAGACCATCGGCCGGCCGATACTGTTCACGGAGGTCGGCTGGCCCAACCAGATAACGTGCGCCCAATACCCATGGGACTACACCCGCAACCCCGACAAGCCGGACCCCAAGGCCCAGGCCAACTGTTTCGAGGCGTTCTTTGGCACCTGGATCAAGGAGCCTTCCGTCGCGGGATTCCTCGTCTGGGAGTGGCGCAACTACCCCGGCCAGGTCATCGATCCGAGCAAGGACACCGGCTACGTGCCCTGCGGCAAGCCGGCGATGGAGGTCATCGAGAAATACTTCCGGATGCCCGACCCCACCGGCCCGGGCGACGTGCCGGTGACAGCCCCGGCGACGCCCACCACGGCGCGAACATTGTGCGATTGCTCCCCTGGCCTGTAAGATAACCGCATGATAACCGCGCGACGGGCCCATATCCTGATCCATGCCATAGGCGTGCTGGCGGCGGCGATATGCGGCGGATGGGTCGCCGGCGCTCAGGCGGGCGCCATCCGGGACATGTCCGCCGACGGCAATACGTGCTGGGCCGTCGGGGACGGCGGGTGCGTGCTGGTCAGCCGCGACGCCGGCGCGACGTGGCGTGCGATCACCCCGACAGTGCCCGCAAACTTCCAATCCGTGCGAGCCGGCGGCGGCGAGGTGTGGATGTTCGGCGGCCTGGGCGTGCCGGGCCACTTCTCCGGTGCGGGCGTGGGGATAATCCTGCGCTCGGCGGACGGGGGGCGAAGCTTCCAGCCGATCTCGGCCGGGGCCGCGGGATGGCTCTACGGCGGGTGCTTTTCCGGCGCGACGGGCGTCACGTTCGGCCAGGCCAACACCGCCGCGCCGGCC
>JAUWQU010000233.1 GCA_030610965.1 Phycisphaerae bacterium | reverse complement strand
AATGCATACAGATCGCGAGATATCCTGTCGTTCACCGATGCCGAAACTCCAGCCATCGAGAGCCTCTTTGACCGCTTCCTTGAGGACCTGAAGATTGCGGACGGCGGGTTGGGGGGGAGGAGAAGCCCGGTGGCTGTTGCCAAGGCGTTGCACCTCTTGGCACCGAAATTCTTCCCGCTATGGGACGAAAAGATCGCCAAGGCCTACGGATGTCCATACAAAACCAATCCTAGCGCTAAGTACTTGGCATTCATGCGGATGGTCAAGGGCCTCGCAGCGCAGTTGCGGAATAGAATCGAGGCAGATGGCGTCAGCCTCCTGAAGATCATCGACGAGTACAACTACGCCAAGTTCACCAAGGACTGGATTTGATCGGAGCTATTGATGGTTGAGCAGAATCCTGCAACTGAGACCAGCCGAGTGTCCTAATGGGGACTACGGCTGCGCGATCCACTCACCGTGCCCGCATATAGGAGGACTTGATGTCCATGACCACCACGCCACCAGCAGTGCGTATCGTTCCGTTGAACCTTGATGAGTTTCCCGGCTGCGAGAACGCCAATGATGTTCAACAGAAGTTCTTCTCGGACGAATTGCCTTCCAGAGAAGGAGGGTGTTTTCGGTATAAGCGCCGGGGGTTGGAAGCCGAGCCCGGGACCATCGTGTTGTTTCAATGCGAAGGAAGCATCATCGCGAGCGCGGTTTTCAGTCACGCTCAGCGTTTCAAGCAGCCAGATCGGGATGGATACGAGGGGGGCCTATATTTTGACGTGACCTCGATCAGGGTGTTCGACCCCGTAAGCGCGGGCGACTTAAAGGCGATCTGGCCGAGTTTTGAGGGGTTTGGGCAGGTGAAGCAGGCGCTCGATCCGGCGAGATATCCTGCGTTCGAGAAGCACCTGAAAACCAGTCATTCGGCATCGGGTGGGAATTCCTGGATAACGACGCAGTGGCCGCCACGTGTTGACAGCGGCGATAACATGCACAGTTGCGTCTACTTGCCTGACGGACGCGAAACTGCAGGATCGAGGATCAGCCCCGGGGACATGGTTTTCATCTACGAGTCTGGTTCTGGGCGCACGCTCGTCAGAACGCATGCGGACGGCACGAAGGAGCGCGTACCGTGCAAACAAGGTAGGCAAGGCATCGTCACCGTCGCCAAGGTTCTCACGCCAGTCACGGCTACCGATGACGAGCCCGAACATTATGCCGACGGCAGCACGCTTTGGTGGCGATGGATGGCTGAGACTGAAGAGGAGGTGTCCAGTGGCTTCGTGGCCGCAGCAGAGGTGAAGCGGGTTTTGGGATATGACGCAGGCTACAACTTCCACGGCTTTGGCGATCTGCATTCAGGCGTCAAGCAACTGGCCCCGGAGCAGTGCGAGGCACTCCTGGCGATGTTCAGGTCGAGTCAACCGCCAGTCGTGGCCCCTCCCAAGGGCACCCGCCCTGGGCATCCTACACCTGGTGGTGGGGAAGGACCAGAACACGAAGCACTTAAGAAATACCTGGCCGCGCAGCCATCCCTCGTGTTGCGGGAGGCGGGCGTACGCACGGTCGCGGTAGAGTACGAGTTCCCATGCGGTGACCGAGCGGACATCGTCCTGGCCGACAACATGAACCGGCCGATGGGGGTCGAGGTAGAAGTCGAGCAGAACGACACGGAGTGGGCCGGACTCCTGCAGGCGATCAAGTATCGCCACATGCTGGCGGTCATGCACGGCCGGCCTTTCCGAGAGACGCGGGCATTGTTGGTGGCGCACCGATTGGGCAAGAAGATCAAGGACCTTTGTCATCAATACGAGGTGCAGTCGGTAGAGGTCGGCCGAGAAGATGTGGCCAGATGGCAGAGGCAAACGCAGGGTTCGGCCCGCACAGGCAGTTGCAAGCCCTGACGGTTCGGCCTGCATCCAGGTGGAGACCTCCGCATAACCCGGCGGCCGGTCGCGGCGAGAGACTCAGAGACTTCCGGCTGCCGCCAGCGCCGGGTGCTTGAGGTCCTTCGCCACTTCGCGCCAGGCCTCGACCGCCCCGTCCGCGTCCATGTCCGGCAGGAAGCCGAAGTCCAGGTAGAGCTTGATCGCCCCAATGCGCTTGGATTGCGTGTCCAGGTAAGCAACCCGGTGCCACTGGGCCAAGCGGTTCATGGCGAAGGTCATCATCCCCTTGGCCAGTCCGCGATTCTGAAACGCCGGCCGCACGGCGACCCAGTGAATCCGCCCGGCGTCAACGCCCTTGAAGTTGCGGTCGTACCACGCGCTGATGGTGCCCACCGCCACGCCAGGTTCATCCACCACGAAGAACACCCGACGCTCCACGGCCGGCAGGTCCAATCCGTAAACGCCCATGAACGTGTCACCCTTGATCTGGAAGTACGGCTCGGCGTCGCGCCAGATGTCAGTCCACAGGCCGATCTCGTCCAGGCGCATGGGCCGCATCGAGAAGCCTTCAGGCAGGGCGATCTGCGGGATGTTGTCCATGTTCGGCCGGACCATCCAGACGGGCAGGCCCGCCGGACCCCGTTCGGGCGGCACGACCACATCCGAGGTCCTTACGCTCGATCTAGTCAGGTCCATTCCTTGACGGATCATCGAGTTCTCCACCGATCAGCCGGGATTTCCCATATAGCCTTGGCCCGCGACTACTGCGGACCTGTGCTCTGTCATTATCTCTCGTTTCCATCATCCTGCAATACCGTCCGTTTATCTACGGCGGCCTGCCCAAAACTTCCCAGCACCTGACGATCCTGAAGAACAAGGGCTACATGGTCGGTTATTCTGAGCTGCACAAGGCCCCCGCATGGGTTGCCTACAGGCTCTTCAGAGTCGTAAACCCGCAGACCCACCCACGCCTCAGCAGGTTCATAGCTTATGGACTATGACGCGATGCTTTGCGGACGGTTCCAGTTGACGGAGTTCGCTGCTGCAGATCGGCTTGTCATGGACCTGCTGCGGCCTGCCCCGGCCCAGCCTTGATGCTTAGAACGCCCCAGCGAAAGCTTCTGCCAGAGACAATTTTCGGAACGAACCTTTTTTCATGAACCGGCCTACGAGTTCAATGTCGCCTCAAGCCGCGTCAAGGTAAAGGGCAGTCGGTGCCGGATTAAAAATGCGGTGAGTTGGCCGGCTTGAACATGCTTCCATGGCAAGAGCGACAAGGAGACGGTTCAAAACCAGCCAGGAAGCGCCCACCCGGTCCCAAAATCTTTCAGATTCCGTAACCCCAGTGCCATACAGTTGTCACCGGGCCATGCCAAACTGGGCCATGGAAAGGAGCTTCGCCATGGTCCAGATAGAATCGATTTCGAAGCGGAAAGCTGCATTGTCGGCCTTAGAATGCATGCGGTTCCTCGGCTACTACGACGCCCATCTGTCGAACCCGGTGATCTACTCGTCGGAAGCCCTCGCACTTCTTCACCCAGGCCCGTCCAGAGCGAGCGTCCGCCAAGTCGAATGGGTCCACGCCCTCGCCGCCAAGCTGGGTAAGCAGCCGCTGGTCCTGTCGCTCACGGGGTTCAGCCGGGGTGCCGTGGACCTCGCGGAGAAGACCTCGGTCGCTACCTTCACGATCGAGCATCCAGAGCTCGTGGCCGGCGGGGATAGCCTGGGACGGACGCTCTTGCGGAACGCTGAATGCCGGGCTCGTGGTGAGCCCATGCCGCCTTGGAGATTGACAGAATACGCGGGGGCTCCATCGCGGTGAAAAAGCCGGCAAAACCCAAGATATAGGGTTGAGTTTAGGTTCTTGTTCGTATATATAGGGATATGGCTTCTGAATTCTGAAAGGAATGAACAATGGCCAAGAGAAACGAGCAAACGTCCAAGTCGGTCGCCAGCAAAGCCGCCAAACTGCTGTCGAAAAAGAGCACCCCGAAGAACGTCAAGAGCGTAGCGGCGTCCGCCCTGACGCAAACGGCTAACAGGAAGCGGGGCAAGAAGTAGCATCTCGTCCACCTATCTCTTATTGACGTCGGCCGGAATGCTCAGCGGCTCGTGGTGGGCGCATAGGGGATGTTGTCCCTTTACGTCACCAGAAGGAGCTACAAGCTCAGACGCTCAGGTTCAGATCTCGATCAGTTCAAGCCGGTCAAGCCACTCGGTCGATGGGAACCCTCGAACGCGGTATCGCGCCGGGTAAAGGCCATCGCAGGGCTCCATCAGATCACCGGCAACCGACGCCAACTGTTCCCACTCCGCAAACCCCAGCATCTTCTCCGCCGGTGACTCCGGGTTGCTCAAGGCCACCAGGTGCGTCCCAGGCAGCAGGGAGTCGACGTCCTGGGCCCAGGTGCACCAGGAATACACGTGACCGTCAGCCTCACGTCCTACGGCGGCAAAGGTCGCAACGAAGATGTCCGTCCCGTCCTGTTCCTGGATCTTGTCCAGGATCGCCTTCTGTTCGTCGTACATGCTGCCCATGGACTGTACAGTCAGCAGGCGGAGTTCATCGTACGCTGGGCTATCGACCGGGGGCAGGAACGGCTGCCAAGCGGTCCCCTCCAGGACAAAGGCCAGGCCGGTCATTGGTCTGGGTGAGTGCTCGAGGATGTGCTTGGTCTCCTGGGCGAGCCGCCCCAGACCTTCGGCGTCCTCGGAGCCCGTTACGAGCAGCACGTTGCGATCTGGTACCATAGCGACATGCTTGCCCTTCACGTCCAGCTGCCACACCAGGTCGTGGAGAAACATCCGTGACGCGTCGTGCGTGTCCCCCCAGGTTGAGACGTACGTCCCTGGCATCAACTCCCCAAAGGGTTCGTTGCTGATCTTCCACAGGTTATCCCTGGCGATATCGAGGGCCTCATCGAACCCAAGACCCCACCGATCTAGGTCCTCGGACGAGACCGTCTTGACGGACTTGGGCATGTCGACCACAACATCCACCGCCAGGTGCTGGGCAAGAACCCGGTGCTCCACGGCGGGGAATTGGGGAGCCTTCAGGCGGTTACGCAGTTGAAGGACATCGTGGAAGAACCGTTCTCGAAGCTTCGGAAGCAGTTTGGGGCGAACATCATCGAGGGTCTGCGGCTGATCATCTCTGGTTTCCAAGAAGCTCTCGACGAACATGTGGAGGGCCTTTCGCCTCCGCAGCAGGGGAGTGGCGCAGTACTCGGCGTACATGTTCGCCAGGTAGAAGACGTGGGCCTCAGACTTGAGTGCGAAGTCCTCCTCATCGTACTCGATCGAGGAGGCAATGCCCCGTTGCTTCATGGTCCGAGCGACAAGCCTGGCGAACTTCGCCGGCGAAGGTTTACCGAAGGGCCACATCGCGGTTCTCCCGAATGTTCTTCCGGTCGCTGATGGTGGAGCATGCTGCCCGCCCAGTACCCGCTAGGCAAGGCCAGCCGACAGGCCAGGGCAAAGGCAGCGCACGCGACCGAAACTCTTGCTTCCACTGGCGGGCCTGCTCCTGTTGGCCTGCGTTGGCTTCTACGCCACATCCGACGGTAGTTGGGTGGCCGAAGTGGGCCCGCCCCGTGTAGGCTGCCGCAGAGGCGCCCGCAGAGGTGAGTTGTCTGAACGCCAAGATGCGGCTATAATGCTTGTGGGATGCGGTCGGCAAATCCATGCCACCGCTCGACCAAGACAGAAATGAGGTTCCCGTGCGACGAGTGGCCCTGGGTGTGATCGGTTGCGGAGTCATCAGCCCCACGCACATGGAGGCGGCCGTTAACTTGCGGTCGCGCGGGGGTGTCACATGAACAGTTCGGAGTTGGAGGCGGCGGAACGGTCGTTGTTCAGGCGATGGCGAACGCACCTCGGCGGCGAGCGGTTCTATGAAGACGGGGCCTTCAAGCCGCCGGTGTTCGTCAAGACGCGGCCGCGAATCGTGTTTCTCATGAAGGAGGTTAACACTGATCCGAAGGGCGATGAGTGGGCGCTCCGCGAGGTGGTCGGCGAGGGCAAATATGCCAGCACCTGGAACATGATCGCCTACTGGACGAAAGGCATCGTTAACGGCGGCATGACGTGGGACAAGATCGACTGGGCGGATGCCACTTTTCGGGCGGAGATGCTCGCGCAGGTTGCCGTCGTCAACCTCCACAAGGGCGCTGGGACCGGGTCGAGCGACCCCGACACGCTTTGGCGGACGGCTCTGCGGGATCGTGAACTCCTGCGTGAGCAAATTGCCATCTATGAGCCCGACCTACTTGTCGGCTGCGGCACGGCGACAATCGCCCGTGCGGCCGTGTTCGACGACTATGGGGGCGACTGGCGGCAAGCGTCCAGCGGCCTGCGATGGTGCCTCGTCGGCTCACCCGCCATCCCGCTGGTTGAGACCTATCATCCGCAGGCGCGCAAGAGCGGGCGGATCGTCTATGAGCATCTGGTGGAAGGACTCAAGTCCGCCGGCC
>JAUWQU010000503.1 GCA_030610965.1 Phycisphaerae bacterium | reverse complement strand
AATCCGGTCCGGGGCCGACGGGTCCCGGGCCGGGCCAATGGTCGGAATGAAAGTCAAAACCAGGCTCGCCGTTCAGCGCATCATCAAGGCGCAGCGGCGGGCGAATATCTCGACGCTCCCCCACGCGGGCGGTTTCATTCGCAAAACTGCGAAGCGGAGCATCCGCAAGCGGAAGGGCGCGTCGCCCAAGGGCAAGCCGCCGCACACGCACACGAAGCGGCTGCCCCGCTCGATCCTCTACGGGGTCGACAAAATGGCTGAGAGTGTCGTCATCGGCCCGGCAAGGACGAAGATCGGCCGCGCCGGCCGCGTACACGAGCACGGAGGACGCATCAAACAGGACCGCTTCGAGCCACGGCCCTTTATGGGCCCGGCGCTCGAGAAGACCAGGAGCCGGCTGCCCGCGATGTGGGCGGGCTCCGTTCATTAAGGAGGAAGGACCATGGGAAGCGCTGGATACAAACTCGGACTCGACGGGCAAGTTCTCATTCAGACGACCGGTACGCGGGAGGCCTGGCCGGCCTCGGGCAAGCCGGCGAATCTCTCGGAGATCGACGACGCCGGCGACCTCTCGCTGAACATCGAGCTCTCGAAAGGCGAGCTCAAGCGGCGCGGAAGCTCCTACGTGCTCGCCCTCGCCGCGCTCAAGAGCGCGAGCGTCGAGTTCAGCATCCTGCACGACAACGACGACGCGGCCTACGAGCTGCTCAAGGCGGCCGCCGTGGGCGGCACGTCCGTCGCTATCGCCGCACTCGACGGCGACCCCGACGACGTCGGGACGCAGGGCCTCTGGGCCGACTTCATCGTCGACATGGCCCAGAATCAGCCGCTCGAGGAAGGCATGGGCGACACGTTCACGCTCACACCGGCGTACACCGGCGCGACGCACGTCGACCCCGAATGGATCACCGTCGCCAGCAGCTAGGAGCCGCAGGGATGTCGACCGTTTCTTTCCCGGCGCTGGAGCCGCTCATCATCGAGGCGGCTCAAGCGCCCGGCCATTTTGCCGAGTTCGGCGTGTTCCGAGGAGGCACGTTCCTCAAGATGCTCCCGCTCGCCCGCCGGTTCGGCAAGCGTTGCGTCGCCGTCGACAGCTTTTGCGGAATGGGCGAGCCGGGCCCGATGGATGGCGGCGAGTATCCGGCCGGCAAGTTCAACGTCGGCGGCTACGACTCGCTGCTGGACGAGATCATCAGGCTCGGCTGTGTGGACGTCGTCGACATCCACGCCGGCTTCGTGCCCGATGTCCTCGACCAGGTCATCGTGCAGCAGTTCGCGTTCGCACACGTCGACCTCGATCATTATCAGCCGACCGTCGACACGCTCCTCTGGCTCTGGCCGCGGGTCTCGCCGGCCGGGATTATCTGCGTGCACGACTACTTTGAGGGCGAGCCGGGCCTCGCGTCGGCCGCCGTGCGTGACGTGGCGGAACAGCTTGGCCAGGCGTTCGACGTGGTGAGTTCACGCGAGGGCGTCACGGTCGGCGTGTCTTCACATGCGGTGTTTCGGAAGGACGGTGAGTGATGTCTTTTCCTATCGACCACTGGAATGATCCGCGTGCAAGCATCGCCAATGGATTTGAGCACAACGACCTCGGCTATGCGACGTCGGGCATGCGGGCTGCGGCCGCAGTGCTTCATATTCTCGACATGCCGCTCGCCGAGCTGCAGACGAAGTGGCTGCTCGATTTCGGCTGCGGAACGGGCCGGATCAGCCGGCCGCTCTCGTACTTTTTCAAATTCACCAAGGCATACGATCCCAACCGCGAATGTATCAGGCTCGCCATCTCGGAAACTCGGAAATGCAATGTGCCCGCGCACGGCAAGCAACCAGAGCGATCCGGATGCCCCAGGCTGGTGTTCGTCGATTCGCTCGATTTGTCTCCCGAGTATGACGTCGTTTGTTGCACCGTCACGCTCCCTCACCTCACGCCCGACGAGCAAGCGGCCGCCATCACGCAAATGCTCGCATGCCTGAAACCTGGCGGCGTCGCCGTCCTCCACTACCGGCCGGAATACTGTGAACAACTCATCGCCGATCTGTGGGGCGAGGATCCCAATCCGAACCCCGATGGCACAACGCAACTCGGGATATATCGAAAGGAAAGTTGATGAAGCCGCTCTCGGACTATGCGGGCAAATATCAGGGCTGCCGATTCGTCATCGTCGGCAAAGGCCCGACGAAGTTCCAGTTCGAGAACCTCGCCGAGATCGGCGATCCGATCATCTTCATCAATGACGCCGTGCAGTTCGACCACATGGCCGAGCGGTCCGTCGAGACGTTCTTCTTCGCCCTCGATGCAAAGCAGGCCGTCTGGCTCGAGCCGGGTATGAGGTCGACGCCGGTCCTCAGCATCAGACCGGACACGCAATACATGACGGAACACGGTGACATCGCCCACGAGCGGCTCTTCCTTTGTGATCTTCCGACCGCCCGGATTCCGGACTGTGTCGGTTACAGATGGGGCCGGGCGCCGGACATCGACAACTTCAACCCACGCTCGCTCCTGTTCGATCAACTCCTCATCGGTCACAAGGGCACGATCATCCCGGCGATTCATTTCGCGTGGCTCTGCGGCGCGTCCGAGATCGCATTTATCGGCTGCGACGGAATCCCGAACGGCTACGACGCGCGAATCGAGATCAAGTCGGGCGCACCCGACCTCGGCGTCAACGCCATCATCCGGAAGAATCAAGACGCGCTCTGCGAGCGGCTCGATCTGCCGACGGTCTACGTCGACACCGAATCGCTCGAGCCCGTCATCCCCAAGCGGATGAACTTCGCGTGGTTCGGAAGCGAACCCCCGGAGTGGGTTCGCGATATCGTCTCGCTGTTCGAGCTCCACCACCCCGGCTGGTTCACGCGAATCCACACAGAGTTCCAGGAAGACATGCTGTCCTGCTCATGGTTCAAGGAAGCGGTTGATAAATGCTGGCAGTTCTGCCAGCAGGCCGACCTCCTCTACCTCTGGCTCCTCTACAACGAGGGCGGATTCGTGATGGACACCGACTCCGTCACGATCCGCAGCTTCGAGCCGTTGCGACGCGGGCACTCGGCCTTCACGACCTGTCATCTTGCGTGGGGCAACCGTCTGACCAACGGCGTCATGGGCTCCGTCCCCAGGGGCCGGGCGTTCGCGCGATGCGTCAGGCACATCGGGCAGCTCGCCCGGACGGGATGGCCCCGGGACAAACACGGCCAGCTGCCGCGTTGCAGCTTCGGCCCGACGATGCTGACTGAGCTCTTCACCGAGCAGGGCGACGGCGACATGACCATCCTGCCCCATTGGTACTTCTACCCGTTTCGCACGACTGACCGGGGAATGGCGATGGAGTTCTGGCACGCCGGCGAGGAGCGCCGCCGCGAGTTGCTCGGCCAACTCGGCGAATCGATACCGGATGGCCAGATACCGTTCGCAGCTCACATGTGGGGCGTGGATGGCTCCGGGCATACGCCCGTCGAGGGACTGCCACGCATCCTGAACGGGGTGGCGATATGAGCACGTGCAGCGAAGCCCCGCCTAAAGAGATTGCGGCCAAGGCCCGCATCGCCGGCTGGCTTCTCGGCCTCGCGCGCCGCCAGCTCCCGCAGCGGCGGATCGTGGGGGCCGAGATCGGCGTCAAGCAGGGCCTGCTCTCCGCCGAACTGCTGAGCCGCGATATCGGCCTCACGCTCTGGATGGTCGACCACTGGAAGAAGAGCCCGGACGGCTACGACTACGTTCTCTCCGGCGACCCCGCCGCCAACGCGACCGATGACGAGATCGCGCAGTGGTATCTCGACGCCCATCACCGGACCGATCTGTATGCCTATCGGCGGCGTGTCGTCCGGATGGACTCCGTGCGAGCCGCCCGCACGGTCGCGGCCGGCACGTTCGATTTCGTCTTCATCGATGCCGATCACAGCTTCGGCGCTCGGCTCGCCGACATCCGGGCCTGGTGGCCGCTGCTGAGGTCGGGTGGCCTGCTTGCCGGCGGGCTGTGGACGAGCGCCTTCGGCGGCGACTGTTGCGAGCGGGCCGTGCAGCAGTTCATCGACGAGAAGAGGCTCGACGTCGAGATCGTGCACGGACCGGCGAAAACCTGGGCGTTCA
>JAUWQU010000463.1 GCA_030610965.1 Phycisphaerae bacterium | reverse complement strand
TCGACGTGTCCGTTCCGTCGGCGCCTGTGCTGCTGGCCACCGACGACACCGCCAGCCTGTCCTACGGCGTGGCGGTCTCGGGCGGGGTGGCGTACGTGGCCGACGGCGCGGCCGGGTTGCAGGTCGTCGAAGTCGCCAGCCCCGTCACCGGCGTGACGGCTGTGGATGCAACGACGTACCGCGTGAACCTGGCCGGGATACTGGGCAGCGGCACGTACAACGTGCGCGTGAACCCGACGGTGACGGACCTCGCCGGCAACCCGATGGACCAGGACGCCGACGGGGTTGGCGGGGAACTGCCGGATGATATCCACACATTCAGCTTCGCCGTCGAGGCAACTCCACCGACCGCCCCCGGCAACCTTGCATTCGCGGACGACACCGGCATATCCGCTTCAGACAATCTGACATCGGATTCCGAGTTGTTGTTCACCTGGTCGGCCTCGACGGATGCAAACGGGATCGCCAACTACGAGTACCGCCTGGACAGCGGCGTGTGGACGCCAACGGCGGACTTGTTCGCCATCGTGCCGGTTCCCGGAGGCGAGCACGCGTTCGAAGTACGAGCCGTGGATAACCCCGGCAATGCCGGACCCACGACGGCGATGACCGTTACCGCAGACCTGACAGCCCCGCCGGCGCCGGGGAATCTCGTGATGAGCGCATTGGGCGATGTATCCTGGGATGCGGCCTCGGACGCCAGCGGCATCTGGAAGTACCAGTATCGCCTGGACGGCGGCGCGTGGATTGATACCGTGGCGACGTTCGCGGACGGCGTGCTGGCATTCGGCCAGACCGCGACGTTTGACGTTCGCGCCATGGACACAGCCGGCAACGCAGGGGCAGTGGCGACGGCAACGTTTACCTTCGAGCATGGCCCCAAGGTGATTGACCATTCGCCCGACGGCGCGATTCCAGCTCCGACGGATCATATCGATATCACATTCGACAAGGCTATCGATCCATCGACTTTCACGGCTGAGGATGTGCGGATAATCAGCCCGGCGCTGGCTCGCGTGGGAGGGGTGCGCACTTACGGCGCCAGAGACGTGGTGGTGGTGGGCAACCTGGCGTACGTTGCGGATGATCTGCGAGGTCTGAAGATCATCGACGTGTCGGGCCCGACGGCACCGGTGGTTATCGGCAGCTTGGATACCGCGGACGCCAGGGACATGGTGATTTCCGGCAACTACGTCTACATTGCCGACGGCGGGGGCGGCCTGAAGATCATCGACGTGTCGAACCCGACCGCGCCCGTTCTCGCAGGCAATTGGGCAACCGACAGCCTCACCCGCGGTGTGGCCATATCGGGCAATCTGGTTTTTCTTGGGGACTACTCCAGCGGCCTTCAGATCATCAACGTGTCAAATCCCGCCGCGCCGGTTCGGATCGGCACCTACAACACTCCCGGACGTGCGTGGGGTGTGGCCGTGTCCGGAACGACGGCCTATGTGGCGGACTACGAAAGCGGAATCCAGATCGTCGACGTGACGAACCCTTACTCGCCGAAGCGCATCGCTACTTACGACACGCCGGCATATGCCATGGACGCGACCATCGCCGACTCGCTTCTGTACGTCTCGGACGGCAGCGGAGGACTGGTGATCCTGGATGTGTCCAACCCGGCCTCGCCGCAGCTCGTCGGCAACTATGCCATTGACACTGTGGGCGTGGCCCTGGCAGGCAACTTGGCCCACGTGGCGTCCTACTCGGATGGTTTGAATGTTCTCGATGTGTCGAACCCGGCCGCTCCTGTGCTTTTGGGCACCTACAAGGCCTCCAGCTACGCCAATGACGTTGTCGTGGTAGGCTCGCGCGCCTACATTGCCTACGGGGGCAGCGGGCTGGAGATTGTGGACACCTACATAAACCCCGTCTCGGTGAGCCAACTGGACGCGACGACCTTCCGGGCCACCTTCGCCGAGTCGCTGTCCGAAGGAACGCACCATGTCTGGGTAGGGCCCGACGTGTCCGATCTGCACGGCAACCAGATGGACCAGGATGGTGACGGATTGAACGGGGAAGCGGTTGATGACGCGTACTCGTTCAGTTTCATCATCGACACAGTAGCCCCGACGACTCCCGAGAGCCTCGTGTTCGCCGACAACACGGGCAAGTTCGACACCGACAACCTGACTTCGGACACGTCGCCGACATTCGCCTGGTCGGCGTCGACGGACGTCAACGGCGTCCCGGCCGGTGGGGGTGGACACGACGGCGCCTCCTGAGCCGACGGGCCTTGCAATGAACGGCGCGGTGCTCAGTTGGGAGGAGTCCGCCGACGCCAACGGAATATGGAAGCACCAGTATCGCATAAACGGCGGCGCCTGGGTCGACAGCACTGCCGCACAGGCCAACACGGGCCTTGCCGACGGTGTGACGGCCCTGTTCGACGTTCGCGCGTTGGACCTGGCCGGCAACGCCGGGCTGTGGGCATCGGCGGGGCTGACGACAGACTACGGCCCGCGCGTTGTCAGCCACACGCCCGAGGACGTCTCGGCCCCGATCAGCTCGCTGACGGTGACGTTCGACCAACCCATCGACCCGGCGACGTTCACCGCAGCCGACGTGATGACCGTTCTTACGTCTCCCGTGCGCCTGGGCCAATACCCCAACACCGGCTTGGCACACGGTGTGGCCGTGGCGGGGGAACTGGCGTTCTTGGCCGGACAGCCCGGCGTGTGGATCTTCGACGTCTCCGATCCGACGGACCCGGTTCAACTGGCCGTCTATCCCACAGCCACCGACAGCGCGAGCGGCATAACCGTCTCCGGCAACCTTGCGTACGTGAGCGCATATGATGACGGCCTGCTGATTCTGGATGTGTCGGACCCGGCCTCGCCGGTGCTGGTGGGCTCCTACGACACGCCCGGCAGCGCCCACAGCGTGACGCTCTCGGGAACACTTGCGTACGTGGCGGACTATGCCGAGGGCCTGCTCATCCTCGACGTGTACGACCCGGCCAACCCGGTGTTCATCGGGTCCTTTGACACACCCGGCCATGCCTCTTCGGTGGCCTTGTCCGGATCGCTGGTGTACGTGGCGGACAAGAACGGGGATCTTCAGATCATCGACGTGTCGGACCCGTTCTCGCCGGTGTTCGTCGCCAAGTTCACCACGCCGGACAACCCCCGCGACGTTTTCATCGAGGGCACGCTGGCGTACGTGGCGGATGACTACGGCGGCCTTCATGTCATAGACATTTCCGACCCAGCCGCCCCGGTTCGCCTGGGCGGATACGCCACGCCAAGCCGCGCCGCGGCAGTGGAAGTGCTCGGAAACATGGCGTATGTGACGGACTACAACGGCGGGCTGTATGTCATCGACGTATCCGACCCGGCCGCCCCCGTGAGCCTTGGCCAATACGACACCCCCGGTGAAGGTTTCGACGTGGCATTGTCGGACGGCATCGCGTACGTGGCCGATTACTCCGGCGGCCTGCAGGTGCTCCAGATTCTCCAGCCGGCAGCAGGCGTTACCAGCGTGACGCAGGTTAGCGGTACGACATGGCGGATAGACCTGTCCGCCCCTCTGACCGAGGGCACGTATCGGCTCCGCATCGGCCCGGAAATTGCGGACCTTGCCGGCAACGCAATGGACCAGGACGGCGACGGGACCTGTGGTGAAGAGCGATGGGACGGCTACGCCCTGAATATCGTAATCGACACAACGCCTCCGCCGGCGCCGGTGGACCTGGCCCTGGCCAGCGACACGGGCTCGGCGGACAACGTCACGGCCGCGACTGACCTGACGTTCACCTGGTCGGCCCCCGCGGACATCGCGGGCATAGCTGTCTATGAATATCGCCTCGACGGCGGGGCATGGGCCAACACGCCCGGGACGTCCGGCACGGTTGCGGGCGGCGAAGGCTGGCACGGTTTCGAGGTTCGTGCGATTGACAACGCCGGCAACGTCGGCCCGGCAGCGGCGCTGGACGTTGTGGTGGACCTGACGGCTCCTGCGGCCCCGACGGGTCTGAGGCTGGACGGCGCGGTGCTGGCTTGGGATGCCGCCGTTGACGCCAATGGCATATGGAAGTACGAGTATCGCATCGGCGGCGGCGCCTGGACGGACGCGGCGGAAGATTCAGCAGCCACGGGCCTGGCTGACGGCGCGAGCGCATCGTTCGACGTTCGCGCGGTGGACAAGGCCGGCATCGTAGGCCCGGCGACGGCGGCGACTCTGACGGCCGACTACGGCCCGCGAATCATCAGCCATTCGCCCGACGGTTTGACTGGGGCGCCGATCGACTACATCGACGTGACGTTCAGCGAGCCGATCGACCCGGCCACTTTCCTGGCCGAGGACGTGTGGATAACCTCCTCCGCGCCGGTGCGCCTGGGCGGCTACGACACCGACGGCAGCGTATGC
>JAUWQU010000741.1 GCA_030610965.1 Phycisphaerae bacterium | reverse complement strand
CCGCCGTCCTGAGTCACCTCATGCTCGCCGGCCTCGAAGGGCAGGTCCAGCACGGCCAGGGCCAGCATCATCTCGGTAAAGTTGTGCGACGCCTCGGCGAAGTTGCCGGACAGGAAGTCGCCTTTGCCGTCCCAGGCGGCGTAGTCGCGCCAGAAAGCGTTGACCTTGACCAGGTCGGCATTGGCCTGCTCGATGGGCAGGTGGTAGTAGTTGTTCTCGACCCACTCCTTGACCCGCCCGACCCGGCGGTAGAGCTGGCGGACCTTGGTCAGCTTGGCCTTGTCGTAGGCGTAGTGGCCGGCGGGCTTGCTGTCCGTCTGTCCCTTCCAATCCCTTGGGTATCGCAGATACTGATACCACACTTCCTTCTTCTCCCCCTCCGCCTTCGTCTTCGCAGCCGGCCTGGCCGCGGGGGCTGCGCTTACCGGCGGCGCTGATGGCGACAGTTGACGCGACTCCAGGGACTTCGTCTGGCGGGCCCTATCGGCCAGATCCAGAAGCCCCCGGGCAGTCAACCTCCTGCCGTCGGCAGCATCCAGTGCTGCCTCGGTCGTGGTGGTGGCGGGCTTCTTCTCAGCGGGCGACAGGGCCGTCAGGCCGAGGCCGGTGTCGAAGAGCATGTTGTAGCGGTCGATGTCCGGGCGGAGCAGATCGAAGAGGTCCTTGACGGCCCGGGCGGTTCGCTGCCGCTCGCCCTTAATCCGCCGGCCGAGCAAGACGCGTTCGACGATGTTAAGCCGCCGGTAACGCCACGGCCGGAGGAACTCCGAAAGATCCTCGCCGCAGAGGTACTTGTCCACGAACGTCTTGTCCTTCTTGTTCTTGAGGTATGGCAGCACGACGGCCTTGAAGAAGGCCGCGTCGCGCTCGTGAATGAACAGATTCAACTCGTGGCAGGCGTACTTGGAGTATTTCTCGCGCTTCTGGTCGTCGGTGAGCTTGGGCCACCGGGTGATGAAGGCGAACTTCTTGAGCTTCACGTCGCCGCTGAGCGTGACCATCAGGTGGTAGGCGCGAGCGAGGCTGTCGAACGTCTCGAAACGCGTGCTCGTGACGTCGCGGATCGTAAACGGCTTGGACTTGGCCACGGGCGTTACGACCTTCTCCTGGATGTGATGCCTGCCCGGGTCCAGGGCGATCGCCGGGTCCAGGCGACGGTCTTTCAGCTTGGGCGACACCTCGCTGAGCGTGGTTTCGCGCAGTGCGGTGTTCTCGGTGTCCACGGCCAGGATGCGAAGCTGCTGCTTGTCCAGGAGGACCTTGCGCGGGATGGTCACCACGCCTTTCTTGTCCGGCTGGAGGTTGGCGATAACGACCGATCCGTTGGCCAGGAAGTCCAGCGTACCGAAGTTCATCATGCGTGGCCCGGTGCCGCCAGAGCCGAAGAACCGCGATCTCGGCCTGGGCCCTTCGTTCGAGCCGATGCTCTTGAACGCTTCGCCCTCGGCGCCAGTGGCCTTGCCGGTGTCGGCGTCGCGAATCGCCCACGGGTTGAGAATCAGGCTTGGTCGCTTGAGCATGTTGCCCGGATACTTCCGGGCCGACTGGCGATCGAGGATGTAGCGGTACTCATCGCTGATCTTCCGTCCGGCCTCGTATAGACTGGCGGGCTTGTCGACCGTCCCGGCCGCCAGGCCCATCCAGCCGAACGGAGCGAGCATCCCCATCGCGTCGTACTCCGGCATGTATCGCGCGGCCAGGACGTGAACGCGCGTGAACTCGCCGGCGTTGACGAGCTTGATGGTGACGTTTTTCTTGTCTGCCTTGATCGAGGCGATCTGGACGGGCTTCTCCTGCCGAAGCTCCAGCCGGCGGGCCTGGGAGGAAACATACCCAGCCTGGGCCTTGCCCGCTGCAAGACTCACGCGAATGGTCTTGCCGGCATACTTTAGTCGCAGGCTGTAATCCCCGGCGGGAAGATCGTCGATCTCGATCAACCCGTCGCTGATGCGCAGCGAGTCGAACCAGTCCGCCACGTACGCGCCGTCGCGGACTTCCAGTAACGACAGCTCGCTTCGCAGAGGTCTGGCGGCCTGGCCAGTGTAGGCCAGCACGAGCTTCTGCCCAGCCTTGCCGTGAAGGACGGCTGGCAGGTTGTGAGCGTCGGCGACGGGCCTCCACCAATATCGGGCGTCCTTGGGCGAGCGAGGGGGCACTGATATCGAGTCGATGTCCTTCAACTCGCCAAGTTCGATCCGGCCGGCCTCGTCGGTCTTCAGCGTAACGGGCACCGGGCGAGCGAAGTCGCGGTGCTTGAGCCTCATCGCCACCGGCCTGTCCGCCAGCGGTTCGCCGTTTCGGCCTCGCATTTCGAGGACGTACTTGCCGTCGGCGCGAAGGAGGTACGGATTGTCGATATTCGCCGTGGAATCTATGCCGTTGAGCGTGAAGCTCCTGCCGGCGCTGAGGGTGATTTCCTTATCCTGGCTGAGGTTCTTGACCTTCGCGGTAAGCCGGAAGCTGATTGTCCGCAGCCGTTGCGGCGTGCGGAACTCGAAGGTGGACTCGCGGTCCTCAAACAGCTTGAAGTCCGCAGCTCGCTGGGTGGTCCTCACGCCGTCGATATCCGTGCTGGTAATGTTGAGTTCGACTTCCTTGAGCAGCTTCAGCGAGATCGGCACGCCCGTTACTCGAAGTTGCGGGCGGACCAGCAGAGTCGCGTTGCGGCGGCTGAGCAAGGCCTCGCGATCGACGTAAAGGCCACACGTCAGCGAGTAATCCTCGGACCTGTGGTCGAAGCGCGTAAGCGTGGCCGCGCCGCCGCGGACCAGCACTATCGGCTGGCTCGTGGGCTTGTTGGTGAA
>JAUWQU010000773.1 GCA_030610965.1 Phycisphaerae bacterium | reverse complement strand
CACCAGGGGCGCCGCGAGGTGGACTGGCCGACAGACGCACCGCCGCGGCTGACGCAGGACGATCGGGCCCGGCCGGAGGCGCTGCTGCGCCGGCCTTTCAGCCTGGCTGGGCGGCGCGAGACCCCCGAAGGGGACGTGGTGCTGGAGTTGATATACCGCGTGGTCGGCGGCGGGACGGGCTGGCTGGCGGAGCTGCGCCACGGGGCCGAACTCAGCGTGCTGGGCCCGCTGGGCAATTCGTTCGCCGTGCATGACGACAAGCCCGCCGCTGCTCTGGTGGCAGGCGGGGTGGGCATTCCGCCGATGATCTACCTGGCCGAGGCGCTCGTCGCGGCGGGCAAGGCCGTCAAGGCCTTCTGCGGCGTGCGCAGCGAGCATCTGCTGCCCTTGAAGCTCACCGGGCAGGCGGCGGTCTCGCCGCTTGGCGAGCCGGCGCTCTGCACGATGGAGTTCGCCGCGCACGGCGTGGCCACAGCCATCGCAACCGACGACGGCTCGATCGGCTGGAAGGGATTCGCCCCGGAGGCCTTCGCCCGCTGGCTCGACGCCCAGGACGACCCGGCCGGGGCGCTGGTGGTGTATTCGTGCGGCCCGGAGGCGATGATGCGCGCCGTCGGACAAATGTGCGTCGACCGGGGCATCGACTGCCACCTCGCCCTCGAACGTCACATGGGCTGCGGTATGGGCACGTGCCAGTCGTGCGTATTCAAAATGCGGGCCGACAACGATCAGGGGTGGGTCTACAAGCTCGTCTGCACAGACGGGCCAGTGTTCGACGCCGCGGACATCGTCTGGGACTGATTGTTTTCGTCCCGGAGAGGAAGAAACAGGAAAAGAAGGAGCGAGAGGGGGATTACACGGATTAAGGGATTACATGGACAGAAGCATATATGAGTTGTTTAATCCATGTAATCTGTTAATCCGTGTAATCCCCCTCTGACGTTTCTTCTGCTTCTTCTCTTCGCGCCCTTTGCGATGAATACGAGTCCACTCCCTACTACCTATTACCTTCTTCCAGGAGCAATTCGCAGATGGTTTCCTGGAGGTTTTTGGCGGGGTCCGTGCCGCCGCGGAGGCGGTTGACCAGCACGGAGAAGGCGTAGCGGATTCGCATTCGATCATCGAGCACGTAGCCGCTCAGTGCCGAGACTCCGGCGATGTAGCCGGTCTTGGCGAGCACGCGGCCGCGGCACGGGGAGTGGCGGAATCGCCTGCTCAGCGTGCCATCGACGCCGGCGACGGGCATGCTGCGAAACAAGACCATCGCGTAGTCGGCTCTGGCGGCGCCGGCGAGCAGGCTCGCCATCGCGGCTGGGGTTACGTGGTTCCTGCGGCTCAGGCCGCTGCCGTCTGCGGGCGAGACGCTTCCCGGCGGCAGGCGGAACTTCTCGGTAAGCGTCCGTGCCATCATCTCGGCCGAGCCGGGCCAGGTGCCGTCGCCGGCCCGCAGCAGCACGCATTCGGCGATCATGTTGAGGCTGCGTTTGTTGGCCCTGTGGAGTGCGACGAACAGCGGCGTGTGGGTCGCGGCTACGGGGGTGGCGCGGGCCCAGTCGAGCTCGTCGGGCAGCACCCGGCGGACCCGGCCGGCGACTTTCACCCCTGCCCGTTCGAGCCTATCGGCCAGTGTCCGGCCGAGCAGTAGGTCGGGGTTGTCCACAGCCACGCTTATGGATTTTTCGGAGGCTCGCCCTGCCGTGCCGGCCAGGACGAACGTGTGCTCATCGCCGAGGCCGCGAAGGGACCATAGGTTTCGCTTGCCCGGGCCGATCGTCAGGCGGTTGTCGATGCGGAAGAACCGCCCGGCGGGGCTCAGCACGGGCGTCAGTTGTGCGCCCGCGCCGGCGAACGCCACGTCCACGCAGTTGTCGTTGAAGTTCAGCGTGCCGACGGGCGCGGAGTACCACTGGTCGCGCTGTGCGGCGGGCCAGTCCGGGTGCCTCGCCGGCCAGTTCGGCGGGCTGACGACCAGCACGTCCCGCACGGCCCTTGCCGCTGCCGGGGCCCCTGTCGGCGCGGAGCTTTCGCGCACGGCGGCGGCCCATTGGTCGAGTTCGGCGTAGATGTCCCGCCCGGCTTTTGCGGCGATGATCGGGTCGCCGAAGGTCGGGTCGAACTCGCCGGAGATCACGACGTTGCCGTCGAGCATGAATGCTCCGGTCGCGAAGCGGAAGCCCGGGCCCAGTCGCTCCAGCGCGAAGATGCTGGTCAGCAGCTTCTGATTGCTCGCGGGCATGAACGGCTCGTCGGCGCGGGCGGCCATCACCTGCTCGCCTGTGAGCAGGTCCACCGCGGCGATTCCAGCCCGGCCTCTGCCGGCGCGTTCAAACCTGGCCGCGAGGTCGGCGGCGCGGGCCTGCAGCGACGGCGCGGCGGTTGTCGTCGCGCGCCCCGGCGGGGGCGCCGCACCGGCCGTCAAGCAACAGGTTGTCACTACAAGCGTAAGAAGGTTCACGGAGACACCTTTTGCTACTGGTACTGGGACCATGCCGCTGGCCAAGGCAATCGCGGCCCAGGCCCGCGGAGCGAGGTCCGCCAGTCGGTCATGAGCCTTTGGCTCGCCCTGAAACAGGAGAAGAGAATTCGCGGCGTCTTGTCAAGTCCTGGCTTCCGGTTGTCACTTGCAGGGGACAGGCACCGCCAAACAGCCGGCGGAGCCAGTCCCCGTTTTCGCGGCCTGCCAAACGCCGGCT
>JAUWQU010000003.1 GCA_030610965.1 Phycisphaerae bacterium | reverse complement strand
CAGGAGGTCCAACTGTCCGAGGATGGGGCCCTGCTCGGTCTGGGCGAACGACCAGCCTTTCGGCACGCGCAGGGCATACCGGCCAAGCGGATCTCTGGCCGCCGTGTCGCCAAACTCGATCGGCATGTCAACAGGACGCCGGATCTCGGATAGAGAGACGCTTTGGGCAATGGCATTGATCATCGGAAACATATCCGTCATCCGCCCCGCGGTCGCCTTGAGCAGCAACAGGTAGGCGACCAAGATCGGATCGCCGGCGGCTCTCTTGATCTGGCGAATAAAGCATGCGCCGACAGCGGCTACCTCGTGGCCGTCGCTGGTGTACGTGAGCAGTCTGGCGACGGCGGCCGCGCCGCCGACCTGGACATCCCGTTGCTCGATAAGTTTCAGGTCCTCTATTCCTGACTGTTTCCAATAGCCTGTGGCGTAATCCCAGAAGCCCTCGGCGGTGACGCCCTTGCCGACCGTACGAGTGTCCAGCGTGATGGTCACGCTGGCCCGGCCATCGGCAGGCTGGGACGCGTTGAGAATCTGGCCCCTGACGACCACGGGAAGAAGCTCGTATCGCACCGGCAACGCTATCTGGATCCCGGCGTGGGGGTATTCCAGCGGCTCGGCCATATCCGGAAGCTCTTGCTGGGCGGTCTTCTCCGCCACCTCCATGCCCTTTAGCAATGCACGGGTTCCGGTTGCCAGGATCCGGTCGTTCGCGTTGGCCTTGGCGACGGCCAGGGCCTTCCGCGCTTCGGCGGCGTCTCTCTGGCGCCACCTGATATAGCCCAGCACGAACTGCGCAGAGGCGTCGGTCGGATGAGCCTTCACGTGGCCGGCCAGCCGGGCCACTTGCTGCTGCAGATCGGTTTGCTTACCGTAGAACGCCCGGGGCACGACGCGGACCAGGGGAAGTTCCGGCAGCTTTGCCAGAGCCCGGCATAGCAGTTGGGCCGTGGGCGCATACGAGTCGGTGGCTGTTGCAAGCGCGGCACGAGCCGCCGAGACCAGGCTCGCGGGGGAATCCTTCGAGAGCCGCCGAGCGGAATCGAAGTGTCCTGCGGCCTGGGCGTACTGTCCCTGGCGAAACGCATCTTCCCCAGCGAGCATCGCGTCGCGGTACTCCCCGGGCGTCGCGGGCACCAGCGAAGTGATGACCTTCTTGCGAATCAGTTCACGGCGGACCTTCTGCACTGCGAGGTAGTCCACCAAGGCGGAGGCCTGCGTAACTGGCCCGGACCCCTGGACCGCCCCGGCCGGAGGTACGCCTGGGGCCGACAACGAGGGAGGTCCGTAGCGCGTGCTCACTTGAGACGATCCACCCGGAGCCGGCGCGCGGTACGCATATGCTCCGGCCGGCGTCGCCACGCTCGAAGGACGAACGGTCATGCTGCCTCCGGTGTAGATCGACGAGCCCAGCACGCCACCACCCGCATACTGGGTGTGCAGGTGCAGGTCACTCATGCCAGTGTAGTACGTGTTCAGCCGATCAGCGTGACGGGCTGAGGGACCCCATCCAACCGGGCTGAGACCGCCGAATCCCACCTCACGCCGGGACTGCCCGGTCGCCTCGCCTGCCAGTACGGCCACCAAGGCAAGGACTCCAACGACAATTCCTGTCAATGTTTTCTTCATAATATCATACCTCAATGGCTAAGGCTTCCCTGCTCGGCCTGCTATCTGATCAGCCGGAGCCACCTCTTGAACGAGCCGCACCTGTTCATTCGCTGATAATGTGCGATTTCCGTCGAGCCTCCGCAGCCAGGAGCTTGATTCGAACATTGTTGCTGTTCTGCTGATTGGCCAGCTCCGCAGTCGAGCTCACCGGGGTCAGGTCGAGCTTCTCGGCCGTCTTCTCCAGGCCGATCAGTTCCTTTATGCCTGTATTCGCTCGCTGCAGCGCGCGGATCGTGACTGAGGCACGCTTGGTGAACTCATTCGAGACTCGCCCCGCGGTGATGACCACACGGTCATTCCACTCGTAGGAACGCTGTTGCCGGTACGTGCCTTGCTTGGTCGGGTCATATTTCTCGGCGTCTTTCATGTTGGCCTCGATGTAGGCCTGGACGGTCTCCCGGCGCTGGATCGTGCGACGCATTGAGTTCTCGAAGGCTGCGGCCTCCTTCTTCTTTCTCAGTGCTTCTCCCGCGGCCGCCTCTTTCATGGCCCTGGTGCCATAGTCGCCCACGCTGGTCCACTTGGGCAGGTCCAGCAGCTTTCCGCCATCGGCGCTGGTGCCCTTGAAAGCGCGGCCAAACCCGATGGCCGCGGCTTGGGCGCCGGACAACGTGAGCGCCTGCTTGTCATCTGTGTCCGAGAAGATCACGTGATCCTTCGAGGCGCCTTCGGGCAACTCCTTGGCGAGGTGTACCTTCTTGTCCTTCGCCGTCCATGCGGTAAGGTTGAATGTCGGCTCAATCATCGCTCGGATAACGTCCCCGGGAAATCCCTGGGCCTCCATTCGTGACGAGGCCTCGTTGGCGGTCTGCGAGCGAAGGATCTCCAAGGTGTGTCCTCGCGAGAGTTTGGTCTGGCCGATGGTCAGCTGCACGCCGCCCAAGCTGGACCCGGCTTGCAGAAGGATCGTTTTCGACCAGGCAGGAATGACCATCGCCTCGCCGATGGCGTCGCGAACTATGCAGTGGTATGTAAGGTTCTTGCTTTGTGCTTCGAGGGCCTTGCGGATCTCGCGTACCGAGTCAATATCGCCGCCCTTGCTGTCCACCACGAAAACTATGTGAGGGATCTTTTGGCCCGCAGCATAATTCAGGCATCGCACGATCCCGGGCGAGACCACGTCCGTGCCAATCCGTCCAACGAAGGGGACCTCCAGATATGGCGTACTGCCAGGAGGGAACTTGGCAGGCCTCGTCGACTTGCCCGCGCCGGCATCGAAGAAATCTTCCGGCAGCGGCTTCTTCTTGATCGACTCTACCTTGGCGCGAGCCACGCTGGCTGTGACACGGATGCCACCGACCATGACATCCCCCTTCACATACGAGTCGGTTTCCTCGAGAACCCGACCTTCGAATCGCCGCCCGTTCTTCATAACGATCACGTCCGCCCATGCCATCTGGCCCAAGGCAAGAAGGCATGCCAATGCCGCAACTAAGCTACCTGTTTTCATAATGTTATCTCCTTGTTTACACTATTTCGCCTGCGGTGGCCGGAATCCCGCTGTGATCTACGCCGACCTGACTTTCACAATCAACGTTGGTTGGCACGCGATCTCGCTCGCCGGCCCAGAAGCCGAGAGGCCATGACCAGCAGGAAGACCGCGAAGATCAGGACGCCTATCCATATGAACGCCCTGTCGATAATTGCCTCCAGATGGCCCGTAAGGGTCTGCAATTGGCCCGCTGTTGCTGATTGGTCTCGCAGTTCAGTCAGCAGGGCGCGGACTTCTGCGGCCGCGACGTGAATCTCCCTGGCCATCTCCGCGTACTCGGCGGGGCCCGGGGATTTCTCTTGCCCTTGTTCTTTCTCGAGAGCCTTCGCCAATTCCTTATAGTCAGCCAGGACCCCCCGCACCTGTTCGACGGTTCCCTTCCAGGCTTCGGCGGAGCGTGCGATATCCTGAGCAGCTCTGCCGGCCGCCACGGCAACAGTGTTGGCGTCGGTCACCCCTTCGCGCGCCTGCCGGACTACCTGCTGCGTGTCAGCTGCAAGCTTACGGGCCTCTGCCACGATCGCCCGGACCTCTGCCTGCGACTTCTCCATGGATTCGACGGTCTTTCGCAGTTCCTCACCCGTCTTGGCGGGCAACTGCTCGATGTCGGTAACGAGTTTTCCGATGGTCCCCTGGAAGCGGTCCAGCCGATCGTACAGCTTCGCCAGCGGCCCCGCCGTCTCCATCTCCAATAGCAGCAGTTCCATCTGCCAGCGAGATTGCTCCGGAAGATGCCTCACCACGCTGCTGAAGCCATCCGCCGTCACGGTGAAACGGTCGATCGCTGCCGGCATGTCGGAGATGCCCTTGCCAGGCGAGAGAAGCCCGAATGTGAGCAGCTTCAGCAGGTCAGGCTCATCCGGTTCCAGGGCTCCCGAATTCACGCCCGCCATCCCGGGCCAGCCCGCGGGAGTCCGGGCAAGCTCCTCCACGTCGTCCTTGGCCTGGTCCATTATGTCCGCCGGAAAGTGCCTCAGGCCTATGGCAGTCACATCGGCTTCATTCTCACGCGCCGCCGCCGTCAGTGGCTTGTGATCGCCCAGGATGCGGGCCCAATTGCCGCTTGCCAGGGAATGCCGGGTGTGGACCGCGTTGGCCCAAGCAGCCAGGAACGCCCGCCGCGGATCGGGCTCCTGAACAATGCGTTCCGAAGCAGCGATTGCACGGATGCGAAGCCTAAGCGTCGCTTCGCGCACCTGGCGGTCCTTCGATGCGGCGGCAACGTCACTGGCAGCCGATACGATGCGGACATAGGCCCGGTCAACGTGCCGCTCGACGTCCAAGCGCAACTGAAGGGGATTGGAGTCATGGCCCAGCTTATCCGAGGCTTCCTTTTGGGTAAGCGACAGCCCGGCTCCGCTCTCGCATCCGGCCAGCGCCACTGCGCCAATGATCAGCGGAAGAAGTACGTTGGGGATCCGGAAGGCAGTCCTGACGCCAACGCGGCGCCCTGGCGTCGAAGGTCGAAGGCTGAGGCTCGCTAACGCCTGGCGGCGCTTTCCTGGCAGAATGACGACATGTCGGCAAGGGATGGGCATCAGTTCTCAGTTCTGCTGTGTTGTCAATTCCTGTAGTCGAACATGCTTTCTCGATGGGGCCGGCAGCAAATCGTTTAGCCGGCCGCCACGGCCTCCGGGTTCGCCCGGCCAGGGCGGCCTCGAAAGCGGCCGCCACTGGAAGACGGAGGGGGAAGGAAGCTTTGGACATCGGCATACATTGGCTTCCTAGATTGGTGCCGCAAGCTCGATTCTGTGACAATTGTCCTTACGTTACATTTCCGGAATGAAGTTACGTCCCTCCAGCGAAGCCTGGTCGTCGTACGCGCCTTCTTCCGATCGCGGCGGCAACTTGACCTTCTTGTGGGGGACATCCTCGTGCGGGATATTGCTCAGTATGTGGTGGATGCAGTTCAGGCGTGCCCTGCGCTTGTCGTCGGAGCGGATCAGATACCACGGCGAATAGGGCGTATCGGTCGCCGCCAGCATCTTGTCCCGCGCGCGGGAATACGCATACCATCGACTGCGTGCTTCGAGATCCATCGGGCTCAGCTTCCATTGCCGTAACGGATCGTTGATCCGGCGCTTGAATCGCCGCTCCTGTTCCTCATTGCTGACTTCGAGCCAGTACTTCAACAGAATCACACCAGCATCCACGATCATTTTTTCGAACACGGGGGTGGTTTCAAGAAAACGTTCGGATTCTTGCTCGGTGCAGAATCCCATTACGGGCTCGACGCCGCCCCGGTTGTACCAACTGCGATCGAACACCACGATCTCGCCGCCGGCGGGCAATTGTTGAATGTAGCGCTGTCCATAGAACTGGGTCTTCTCCCGCTCTGTCGGAGCCGGCAACGCAACGACACGAAATACGCGTGGGCTGACTTTCTCGGTGATCGCCCGAATCGTTCCGCCTTTGCCGGCTGCATCACGTCCTTCGAAGACTATCGCAACCTTGAGCTTCTCCTGTTTGACCCACTCCTGCAGATCGCAAAGCTCCACCTGGAGTCTTCGTAATTCGCGCATGTATTCCTTACGGCCCATGCATGAGTCTTTTCTCTTCTTGCGATCGCCGTTCTTTCGTTTGTCGTCCTTTTTGCTCACCTGCGCACTCCTTTGTCCTTTCCTGTGAACGGCTCCTGTCTGCACAACCCCCCGCTCGGTTGCTTCGAACTGCCGCTGTGCGGCTCACTTGGCTGCCGGCTTTGCGATTGGAAGCAACTTGGTTTGGCTGATGTCCGCCGTCAACTCAGTCAGGACCTCGCGGAAGGCAGCGCCGAGGCCGGCTGCCACGGCCTCCGGGTTCGCCTCGCGGAGGGAGGGCGCTTTTCGGTAGGTTTTCTGGAATACGACCCGCGTTTCCGCCTGGCTGTCATCCAGCAGGAAGAACCGCGCCTTGATCACGGCTTTCGGGGCATTCGCATCCGTGTAGTCGCCATAAAGCTCCGACACGCTGCCGTCGAGAACGTATCGATGATCGGCCTCGCCGGTCGATCCTACCACGGCGGCGAAAAGTTTGGCTTCGGTAAGCCATTGCGTCAGTTCCCCGGTCAGCAGGTGATCGGGCGACGTTACAAAACCGTTGTAGTAGTCCGTCTTGTACTTGGACTGGCCGACCTTGTAGACAAACGATCGGCCATCGTACGGCGGGGCGATGCTTAGCCGCCGCACTCGTACGGCCGAGTCGGTCATCTGCTTGGCTGGAGCGGGCGAGTCGCCGGCATCGATCCCGAAGAACTCTTTCTCCGGGAACGGCTGGCTCATTGCTTCGCAGCCGACCAGCGCCAAGCAAAGCAGCGCCGAACACAGTAGTGGCAATGCGTTGTGATGATGGGTCATTTCTTCTCTCCCGGTTTGGTCTTGGGCGGTGGCGATCCGAAGATCACTCGAGACGGGTTCGCGGCCGCGTCCTCGCTCATGGCGGTGATGTTCTCCATGGTCTTTCGAAGCCCGAGGACGATGGACTCGATGTCCTTCTGTTGAGATGCCAGAAGGTTGTCCAATCGCTGGGCCGTCTTGCGAAGGCGGATCATGGCCGGGCCGGCATTGTCGGCCGTGTCGGCCAGGCCGGCCAGAGTACGCTTGGTTTCCGGGCTCTTGATGATCTTGTCGATCTCCTCGGCGGTGCTCGCCAGCCGGGCGGTAATCTTCGGCAGGTCCGCCAGCGAGGTCTTGACGCCCTCCTGGCTGGAGACCACCACGTCCTTCAAGCCCGCGATCGTCGTGCCCAGATCAGTGATCCCCTTGTCGATAGCGGGATTGCCCAGGATCTTTTCGATGCGCTTCACTGCCGCCGTCAGGTCTGTTCCCAAGGCGAGGAGATGCTTGTTGATTTCTCCGACCTGGAGTTCCTTGATCGACTTGTTCGTGTCCACGATAAGCGTATTGATGTTCTCGACTACCTTGGCGATCTGGGCCTTCTCGATCTGGCTGGCCAGGCGCTCAATTGCGCTGGTGACCTGCGCCATCGTACCTGGGGCGGATGGCACGTAGAGGCAATCGGGATCCCAGGCGATCTTCAACGGCTTGTAGACGTTCGGGTCGAGATAAGCCGTCTCGAGGTAGGTCGGACCGGTCAGGCTGGATTTAAGGCGAAACCGGAGGCCCGTCGCCACGCGTTTGGCCAGCATATCCCTCCTCCCTTCGATGGGCATCTTCGGAAGCGTCTCCGGGTCGATCTCCATCTCGATGAGGACATACTTGCCAAAGCGGAGCTCATCCTCGACACTCTTGGTCTTGTACTTGGACGTGACGAAGCTGATACGGCTGACCTGTCCAATCTGTACGCCACGGTTCTTGACGGGTGAGCCGGCGTTGAGTCCCGCAACGGACTCGTCCACGTAAGTCTCGGCCATGATGCCTTCCTTGAACCACGAGCCCGCACCAAGGACAATGACGCCAGCGACCAAAAGGCCGATGGCCACCAGCACGAACAGCCCCAATCTGAAGTAGCTTGCCTGAGCGCTCATCGCTCCTGACTCCTTTCCGTTGCTTTTTGCGGTGCCCCGGGGGCCTCGCGGTTGAAGAATGCCCGGACCCAAGGGTTCGGGCTCGTGTCTCGCAGGTCCGCCGGGTCGCCGATCGCCACGATCGTCTTGACCGCGGCATCGAGAACCACTACGCGATCGGCAATCGCGAAAATACTTGGTAGCTCGTGAGTGACGATGACGAACGTAGTCTTCAGCATCCGGCTGAGGTCTATGATCAACTGGTCCAGCCCCGCCGAGGTGATCGGGTCCAAACCCGCCGACGGCTCGTCCAGGAAAACGATCTGCGGGTCCAGCGCAATCGATCGCGCCAGCGCCGCACGCTTCTGCATCCCGCCGCTAAGCTCGGAAGGCAGCTTCTGTGCCGAACCCTCCAAATCGACCAGCTTCAGCTTGGCCAGCGCGATCATGTCCATCTGCTCGTCCGTAAGATCGGTGAACTCCGCCATGGGCAGCCGGATGTTCTCCAGAACAGTCAACGAGCCGAACAACGCGCCACTCTGGTAGGCCACGCCGAACTTTCGGCGGATGCGGTTCAACTCACTGCCCTGGGCCGCGTTAATGTCGTCGCCGTCGATCAGGATATGCCCGCCCGCCGGACGATACAGGCCAATCATGTGGAACAGCATCGTGCTCTTACCGCAACCCGACCCGCCCGCGATAATCAGGATCTCACCGCGTTGGACGTCGAAGCTGACGTCATGCAGCACGGTACGGCCGCCGTAGGCCGCTTTGAAGTCCTTCACGCGGATAATCGGCTCGCTCTCGGTTTGTGTAATGGTTTCAGTCATGGTGGTTGCTCATATACCCAGGTAGAAGTAGACCACGCCGAAGATCATGTCCGCGATGACGATGAGTACTATGCCGGCAACAACGGCCTTGGTCGTGCTGTCGCCCACGGCGCTGGGGCCCTTCTCGGTGCGAAGGCCCCGCAAACACCCTATCGCCGCGATGACCAGACCCAGAACCAGCGTCTTGGCGATGCCGCCGAGCAAGTCCACGTAAGTTACCGAGTTGATCACGGCATTGACGTAGAACCGGACCGAATACCCGTAGTTCGCCATGACCACGTAGCCGGCCGAGACGCCCAGCACCATGTTGAACATCGTCAAGAGCGGGGCCATCAGCACGCCGGCAAGCACACGGGGAATCGCCAGGAACTTCACCGGGTCGAGGCCGAACGTCTGAAGGGCGTCGATCTCCTGCGTCACCCGCATGGTGCCGATCTCCGCGGCGAACGCCGAACCGGATCGGCCCGCCAGGATGATTGCCGTGATCAGCGGACTGAGCTCGCGGATCATCGAGATGCCCACAATCGAGGGCATCACCGAGACCGCGCCGTACCGCTGGAGCGGCACGGCCGTCTGGAAGGCCATGATAAGCCCGACCATTGCCCCCAGCAGACAGACGACAGGAAGAGCGTTGACGCCCACTTTCTCGCAGATCGCCCACAGCTCCCGGCCGCGGATGCGGTGGGGATGGGTGATCGCCCAAAACAGGACGACCGTCAGCTCACCCGTGAAGGTGACGATATCCTTCATGTCGGCAAGGATCTCGGCCACAGCCCGGCCGACGTTGGTCACCAGTCCGGGAGGGGGCACTGGCGTAAGCTCTTCCGCAGTAGGATCGGACAGCTCAGATATGCCCACAAGACGCTGCAGGTCCGGCGCGAGACCGACGATCTCAGTCTGGCCTCCGCGCTGGGCCGCAATACGCCGCAACTCGGCGAACAACCCAAGCCCGGACCCGTCGCAATATCCAACGCCCGAGGCATCGATGACCACCCGCTTGGCCGACGCCTTGCGGAGCGCGTCAACCGCTTTCGGCCAGACATCAACCACCGTCGCTCTGTCGAGCCTGCCTGCCAAGGCGATCGACAATGCGCCGTCGGCCTCGCCAGCTACCGTCAGTTCCGCCAACGGTTCTTCATCGGTCTGCTTCATTGCTCTAGCCTTTATCCGAGCCTCAGCTCGGCCATCACTCCCCGCTTGACGAAGCCTTCTCTGACAGCACGTCCACGCGAATGCAGCGGTCGTCCGGGCCGAATTCCAAAAGGCAATAGTGCTGGCTTGTGATTCCCTTGATGTTGATCAGCCCGGCCTTATAGACCTGTCGCAGCCTGCCCGTGCGCTCGTTGCGAGCGGTGATCAGCGGGGGCCCTAGGCCGAGGGCGGCTTCGCACTCGGTCGGCGACTTACCCTTCGCCTTCGAACTGTGGAGCAGCGTCTCGGGAATTGAAGTCCCCGGGGATCCGAACTTCGACACTTTCGTCGCGCTCGCGATTCGCCCCTGCCGCACTGCTACAACGATCTTGTGCAGGTGGATTGGATCCGTCGGGGCGTTGTAGATCACCCAGCGACTTCTGCTCTGGGTATCTTTGTATACGTCTACCTGCGTGCCAAACTTGCTGTCAGCAGCGGCCAGCGGCTGCCCGACCAACTCGTCCTGCCACTGTTCAGCCTCTACATGGCCGACGGCTTTGCCGACCAATTTCGCGCCAAGTTTCACGCCAAGGCCCACGGGTGAGCAGCCACCAGCCAACGAGGCCATGAGCAGCGCGCTGACCACCGCTACGGAGTACAGGGCATCCTGCCGGCACGGTCGCTTTGGCTTTCTGCCGCAACCGGCCGAGCCACTCATCCACGTCTGGTTCATAGTCTCTGTCCTTTCTTGCTTTGCTGACGGCTCCGGCTGCCGCAAGGTTTCCTTAGCCGTACGCACCTTCCGGAGCAGTGGCGGCGATCGTAAGCACCTCTTGTCTGTAGGCCCTGATTCTGCTGGGGCCACCGCGTCCCTCCGAACGCAGTTCGAAACGCCCCATTGGGTCGACTTTAAGATCGGTGATCACGCAGCCAGGCTCAATGATCTGCACAGCATGTTCAACAACGTGGGGGACCATGTACCTGTTTATAGATCCCCTTTCCCCATCACGCTGTCCCGAGGCAATCACAACGAGCACGACAATGAGGATAACGCCGACAACAAGACTGACCAATACCTTTGCTATGTACCCGACCTCGGCTATCTGGGCCAGCACGCCTGTCCTGTCCTGCGCCGCACACGCCGGTCCTTCAAGGCCTCCGCTGACAATGCCCAGTGGCGACTGGGAGATGACGATACTCGTCTGAGGCCGGCAAGCTCCCGCGCCCAACGCGATAGACGCAGTGCCAGCCACGAAGGCCACGGTTATGTATGCGAGTCTTGTCTTCAGCATGATGTTCTTATTTCGCCGTCATTTATTGCATCACGCCCGCCGGGTGTCTCGGGTCTGCCCGACTAGCATGCTTTCTTCAACAGGCTGCTAGGGGACCGGCTGGGTGCCGGGTGCCGTGTCGCCATCTTTCGGCGGCTCCTGATGTAAAGGCCCCGGCTGCCCTATCTTTCCCAAGAGGCCTACTTATCTGACTCCACAGCCTTCCACTCCGGGCCGGGATCGTAGGCGATCATGGACTTGGCGGTCTTCGCCGTGCCTTCCCCCAAGGCACGCTGATAGATCTTGCCCTCGTGATTTATGACGAAGGTCATGATACCGGAGTTGCCATACTCGGCTGGCCAGGCGACGACGGCGAAGCCGCCGATCAACTTGCCCCCGACCATGTAATCCATCGCGCCACCGGGGGCGCTAGCCCCCTGGCTCGTCAGAATGCGGAACCGGTAGCCGTGATATGCCCTGGGAGAAGCGGCGGTGGGCTGGCCGGGCTTGTAGCCTTCCTCGGCGGCGGCCGCGGCAAGTGGGCCGAGGGGGCTGGGCGGTTCGTTTTCGGCGGTCGGCCAGTACAAACCGTTCTTCTTGCCCGGATCGCTGAAGAATCTGGCCGCGTATTCGCCCGGGCCATCGGCGTTACGGTCCATAGTTATGTACTCGCGCTGGGCGTCGAAGATGGCAAGGCAGGCCTGAATCGCGGACAACTCATTGCGGCCGATGCGGCGATTGAGGATCTCCTCTTTTCCAGCCGCGGTGTCGAACCTCCACTTTCCGTCCTCCTGGACGATCGGGATCGGCATCGGCCAGTCAGAATTGCCGACCTCCAGTGTCATCGCGCCGTCCTTGCCCGCAACAAGCTGATGCTTCTCGCCGTAGGCCTTCAGGAAGTTGTCCAGAAGGTTCTTGTCGGCCACCGCGTCGCCGGAGGAGATGATCTCATCCGATTCGGTCCCAAGCACCTTTGCCAGTTGCCCCGCGTCTTGTGTACGTGCGGCGACGACCAGTGCGTCCACAGCCTGGTTGGCCGAGTCGAAAGTGGCTTGGGTCGCGCAGCCTTGTGCCATGAGCAGACTTAAGGCAAGAAGAACCGCTGCGCCCACCTGGCCGGCGCGTCGAGAACTGAAAACCGCATCTGTCAAAGCATGGCAGTGAATATTCATTAGTTTGGTTCCTTGTCAGAGTTATCGCCTGCCGCCGCGGGACCGCCCACCGCCTGAACGTGAAGGAGCCGACCGGGCTGGGGACGATGACCGGCTGGCGCTGCCGCGGGAGCTTGAGCTGCGGGCGGCAGATCCGCCGCGACTGAGGCCAGAAAACGGGCTTTGACGGCTTGAAGTGGAAGGACGTTGGCTGGCACCGGTGCTGGGTCGGTTGCCAAGCCCGCCGCGTGTTCCGCCACCAAGGCCGCCGGCGTCAGTGCGACCACGAAACGACTCGCGGGCCTTGGCCGCGTCGGCTGTCGAAACTCGGCCGAATTGGCTGGCCGTCTTCTGGTTACGATATGCCACGCCCTGGCGGTGGGTAGCGTCGTGCCGGAACGAGCCCTTGCCGTTTACGATGTTTGTATTACGAGCCTGAATCTCGGTCTTGTACCTCGACCGGTTGATGTTGGCGTTGATATTGATGTTACGGTTAATGTCGATGTCCACGCCACCACGTCGCCAGTCGCAATGCCCCCAGGCATAGCCCCAGGCCGCGCCCACGGCGACACCCACGCCAAAGGCGATTGCCCTTCCGACCACATATCCGGGCGGATAGTAAGGCGCCGGCGGATAGGCCGGGTAGGGCCAGGTAGCGTAGTAGACCGTCGGGGGGTATGTCGGAATGTACACTACCTGCGGATTGGCGGCCTCGATAACAATCACCTGCTCTTCCACCCTGACCTTCTGCTCGGCCGTGGTCTTGAGATATCCCGTTTCCTGAGCCTTGGCGCGAAGCTTCTGAATGGTCGCGATGACGTCCTTCTGCTGGCCGATGAAGGCGTCGCCTATCTTGACGGTTAAGTCAAGTTTCTCGCTCATCATCGCCAATGCTGGCGGGAAATTGACCAAAGACTTGACGCTGGCGTCCCAGCTTTGCGCCTCCAGCGCCTTGGTCAGGGCATTGTCCTTGACGTCCTTGTTCTGCTTGACCCAGCGGTCGGCCTGAACCACCTCGAGCGGATAGGTCGAGGCCATGAGCATCTGGGTCAGCAGCGAGTCCGGATACAGCGCAATGGGCGCGAGCATCTGCTCCAACTCTTCCGGCTTGAACGCCGGCTTGTCGGCGGTATCGGCGGCCTGCGCCATCGCGCCCGTCAGGAACAGCACGGCCAGAGCGGCCAACAACCACCTTGTTCCGTTCGTCACGTTCATCTTTTTCATTGTTCTGTCCTTGTACTTGCCTCGGCTACTTGAACGGCGACAACTTGATCTTGACGTTGCACTTGAAGGTTCCTTGCCACGATGTTCATTGAACCATGAACCATGCTGCCAGGTCATCGAGCGGGCATGCCTGTCTTGGTCCCAATTACGCCCGGCCGGGCCGGCGGCCAGGTTTCGCTGAGCAGCCACGCCGGCGCGTACTTCTCAATTAGCGCCGCATTGGTCGCGACGAAATGCGGAGATCCGGCCTGGCCGAACTCCCGGCGCACCCGCTCATTGGTGATCTCTCTGTCAAAGACCTTAGCATAGGACCGGCTGAAGCCCGTTCGCCCGGCGGAGTCGCCACGGCCACCGTCTACGTTGCCGAACGTACTCGTGCCCTCCTTCAGCAGGCGGTCATCCGGGTTGTGCACGTTCACGATTCCGCGCTTAACCATCCGCAGGGCGCCATCCAACGGGTAGTTCGCAGATATGCTGGACGACAACAGAAACGCCCCCTCGATGGGCTTGGCGCCATTGAGCTTGGCCAACTCCTCCAACGCGAACACGGCGATGCCCCCTCCCGCGCTGTGGCCGATCAGAAAGACCGGCCGATTCGGGTGGTTCCTTTGGTACTTGGTGATCTGCCCGGCGAGTTCCTGCCCCGCCCGACGATTGCCTGCGACGTCAGTCTGATTGATCAGCATTCCCGCCGGGCCGGGCAGAGGCGAACCCCACCGGTAGATCGTCAGTGCGTACGGAACCTCTGCATCGCGGAGGCCCCTGCGAATGTCGAGGTTGGCGGCGCTTTGGCCCTCGATTCCCGGCAGGATTACGACCATGCCCCGGTCGGCACGCTCCGGGGTGGTGAACACCGTTCCCACGTCGTACTTTGTGCAGCCGGCAAGTGTCACCAGTGCAGCCAGCCCCATCATCGCAGCAAATAGTCGTTTCGTGATCATCTTCTCTTACCTGCGACAGTATAGCCCCCGTTAGAACGACATCACCACTCTTACCCCAGCAACGACGGCCGTGTCGGCAACGTCGCGAACGGGGCAGACTACCTGGATATCCGGTGTAATCCTCAGCCACGGCGTCACCGCAATGTTGTAGTAAATCTCGACGCCCTGCTCGTCGCCCACGCGATTCTGCACGATGCGCGACAACTTCTCGGTCACGTCCAGGTAGTAGTAGGCCACGCCGAAGCTGTCGTTCTCCCGGCCGGGGCACAGGCCCTTGCCGCCAACGCCGATGCTGTAGAACGACCGGACGGGATTGACCCTTCCACTCGTCACGCCAAACCGGCCGAACACGCCGATCCCCCGATCCTCGGAACCCGGAACCAAGTAGACATACTGATCGAAGTCGTAGAAGAAGGAGCAGTCGCTGCTGGAACGCTCCAGTGTCGGCTGGTCCCCCCGGCCCAGGCGGAATTGGACCCAGTCAAGGAACAGGCCCTGGAGGTCCTGGCCGAGCCGGACGCGGCTCTTGTCGGACCAGGTCCAGCCTACCCGCTGGTGGCCGGGCAGGCCGCACGGCCTCACCGTCACCTGGAGCTGCTGATACAGCGAGGTCCCGCCGTCGAAGACCGTATCGAAACCGCACTCATCCGCACGCCCCTCCGAATCAAGAACCAAGGTCGTCAGCATGACGTCCTTGTGTGGGATCAGGATGAACCCGGCGCCGAGGAACGTCTGGGGGAGCGTAGTCGCATAGGCCGGGTTTATGTTGAACGCCGTGTTGAGGAACTGCTCGGTCTCGTCCCCTGAGAAGACGTTGGTCTCCCGCGGGCTGAACCTGCCGAGAGTAATGCCCAGCCAGGGGGCCAGGAACTGCGTGTAATTGAACTCCACCAGTTGCAGTGTGTCTTCGCCGGGCACCGGGTACAGCGAGTCGAAGTTCACGGGCATGAGTGCGCCGGTATCCAGATTGCTCGCGCGGCCGTAACGGGCCTCGCCCTTTACCCTCAGAAGTCCGCCAGGCCACAGGCCGGCCTTGCCGGTATCGACCTGCAAGGTTAAATCCAGCCCGCCCTGGTACCTCCCGCGTTCCCTAAGTCCGCCGCCAACCACGCCTTGGTAGACCTGCGACAGCTTCATGTCGAAGCGAATGCCCTTGTCCATCAGTTGCTGTCGGGTGCCGCACCAGTCGCCGGTTAGCGCCGGCCTCGTGCAAAGGTCGCCCCGGTAGTCGAGCCAGGGCACCAGCCACGGCATGCCGTCATCGGGAGGCCTGCCGTCACTGACGGCGTCACCTTTCTGCTCGGATGCGGCACCCGGCTTGGTCGGCTGAGTATCGGCATCACCCATTGCAAGGGCCGGCCACTCAAACCATCCCGCCGTGCGATCAGGAGCCTTGGCCTCAGCGGCAGCGACCCCAGCACTTGACTGGTCTGCTATGGCCGTGTTCGACCAGGAAGAAAACACGAGGATCGAGAACACGACTATCGCTACGGTTGCTCTGCTCATTGAGTTTTCCTTTCAATTGGCGTCACCATAGCAGGCTATGGTCACCTTCGAATTGCGTCAGGGACGGTACTCGTTCCCAAACCGCCTTCTGACTCTGTTGCATCCTCGGCATTGGCGGCCATTGCCCGCGTCGTGGCAGCCAAGGTAGGCGTTCACAACGAGTTCTCTGAGAAGAAGCCACTGTTGTCCCTTTGGCAATAACATTCAACCAAGCACCTGAGTTCACTTAGCGGGCCATGCCCCCAAGAGAAACCAGCCCAACAGCAAGACAAAACCTAGCGGAAAACCACGGCGGGCCCAGTGGTCGATCGTCTCGCCCCCCCCTTTGAGGCCACGATGTCTGACGAAGGAGGAAGACAGAACGACAATCAGGGCCAGAAGCACCAGTAGCGTGCTACCCACCGTGAAGTAGTCCATGCGCGTCATATACGGCAGGCGAGGCAGCAAGCTTGCCAGCACGAATCGGTATGCGATCAAAGTCAGGATAGCGCTTGTCGCCACCCCGACCCGGGTGCCAATTTGTTCCGCCTCGATCCAGAACGTCCCCCAGGACATGATGACAATCACAGCCAGCGGCAAAACCATCTGCCAGATATAGTAGGCGACGTAGCGCTTGGCCTGGAATCGCACGTCGAAAGCGGCTGTGGTCAGTCCTGCGATGGGAGAGTACTCTGAAGTTGATGTCGCGTGGTTCAGCACCTTCCAGTCTGGTACGGAGAGTTCCTCGGCTATGTTTCCACCAGTGAACGTCCTGTCCCCGCGTCTGATATCATCCGGCGTAAACTCCAAGTCTTCAGCGGTGTACCCCGCAGCGACGAACTGGATCTTGAAGGAATGTGTATCCATAGGGAAGTCTGACAGTCTCAGGGGCTGAGACAGTCTACCCGTGTAGCGCTGGTAGTAGATCACCGTTCCGCTACTATCGACCTGGACGACTTCTGGTAACGACTTCGACACCAGACCTTGCTGGTTGGCCAGCAGAATCCGTGGGTTCCACACGTCCGCCAGAGGCATCTGGCGAGCCGGCTTTCCGGGGCTTGCCAGACGGTAGTCCTGCCACCGAAGCCGCAGATACACGTTCGCAGTGAAATTCTGGGCGGCATCGTCGATGCCGTCGATGTCAACGATGAATACAAAGAAGTGAACTTTGGTAGGCCCGGAGAATTCGGCAGGGCGTTTTGAGGTGAGTTCCTCCTTGGCCGCCTTCTCTTCCGCGGCCTTCTCCATGGCCTTCTCTGCGACCTTCTCGGTCGCCTTCTCCACGGCCTTCTGTACAACCTCCTGGGTCGTAGCGGCATCCTGCGACGTTGCTTCCTCCGCGGCAATCGAGGGCGCCGCAAGGACCAAGGGACCTGCCAGCATTGCGAGAACAACAACTCGCTGCCACAGGCAGAATCCTGAACGTGTGTACCACCTTGCCGAGTTTGGTAACCGCTCATTCATCGTTCAGCCCTTCACCTGGGACCACCGACCTGCCCCTTCGGGATGGCCTGGGCGTCCAGCAAAGCCGCGGGGGACGACCATGATCTCCGATTGCATGATCTTTGAGACGGGCTCTCCCGCCTGTATCAATCGGGCCATAACGTGGAAGTACGGGCCCGCGTGCTCGAAGAACCTCCTGTATCCGGCGCAGAGGTAGTTGAGGCCAGGCTGTCCGTCGCGTGTCTGGCAGAACCTGCGCTTGGGGCACTCGCCCCAGCAAATTGGACCCACGGGGCATTGTCGGCAGTAGTCGGGCAAGGCGTCCAGCTTGGCATCGCCGAACCGGACCTGCTTCGGCGACTGCATTATCTCCTGCAGATCGTCGGCGAGCACATTGCCCAGCCGATACTCCGGGTACATGTAATGGTCGCAGGCATAGACATCGCCGTTGTATTCGATGATCGGCGACCGGCCGCAGCAAGGCATCCACTGGCAAACTCCCGCCGGGCGGCCCATGTGCGCCGACATCGCCCATTCGAAGTTCATCACGGCAAACGAACCGACGTCATTTCGCACCCATTCGTCGAAGATGCGGCAGAGGAACTCCCCGTAGGCCTCGGGCTCGACGCTCCAGGGGGTCATTCGCACGGTCCGGGCCGCCTCTCCGCTACGGATGCCGACAGCAAGTTCCAGGCCAAGTTCCTCGGCTGCATGGTCCGGCAGGCGCTCGACGATAGGCATGAACTGCACGAACCCCACGCCCGCCTGCTTGAAGAACTCGTACACCTCCAGCGGTCGGGCGGCGCTGGCCGGGGTGACGCTCGCCAGGACGTTGAATTCGACGCGGTGTCGCTTCAGTACGTCCAGGCCGCGCATCACGGCGTCGAAGGAGCCTCGTCCCTGAACATCCAGGCGGTATGTGTCGTGGACTTCCTTCGGACCATCGAGGCTCAGCCCCACCATCCACTTGCCCTTGGCCAGGAAACGGCCCCACTCGTCATCCAGGAGCGTGCCGTTGGTCTGGATCGTGTTGGTGAAGCGTCTGCCGTGCGCGTAGCGACGCTGAAGGTCGACGGCCTTGCGGTAAAAGTCGAGCCCGATCAACGTCGGCTCGCCGCCTTGCCAGTGGAATGCGACCGGTTGGTTGCCCGGCTGCGACTCAATGTACTTGCGGACGTAGGCTTCCAGGACCTCGTCGCTCATGCGATGGTCGCCGCGGTCCAGCAGGGCCTCTTTCTCCAGGTAGAAGCAGTACTGGCAGCGAAGATTACAGGCCGGGCCGATTGGCTTGGCCATCATGCAGAAACGGATCGGCTCCTGCTCGCCGGTCGGATCGCCGGCCGCCGTCGGCGCTCTCTGGGCAAAGGCAACGGTCCGCGCCTGCCGACGAAGTTTCTTCTTGTTTTCTGTCTTGCGTTTTTTCGGCATGGGCACTGCTCTTTGAATGCCTCGTATGCTATTTCGGCGAAGGGGGAAACACGGACTTCCAGTCCTTCTTCATATCCACAATAATCCACCCATTGGCATCGGCTTGGTCGAGCGCCTTGTCCAACTTGCCGGCGTGGCTCTTGCGGTCGTAGGCAAACTCACGATCCGCATCGGTGTGGTGGACAAACAGTCCCAATCGCCGACCTCCGCCGGCCGTGGTGTATTCGCCCTGATCGTACAACTCCCAGAACCGTGCCGGAGGCATCTGCTTTTCCAGCGTCAGTCCGATCTCGCGGATCGACTTCATGCCCCTGGCGACCTCGATGCCTTTCGCAATTTTGGCCGGCGTGAAGATCAGGCGGACGAGTTGCATGCCTTCCAGGGGCGTCAGGTCTGTGACGCCCGAATCGCCGATGTGCAACCGACGCAGTGTCGTGCTGCCGGCCAACGGCGTCAGGTCCGTCACTGCCGTCTTGTGCAGTGTCAGGCTCACCAGCGGGCACTGGGCCAGCGGGAGGAGGTCTCGGACCTTCGTGCCGTTTAGCCACAGGAACTTCAGCGGCATGCCTCGAAGTGGCGTGAGATCCTCCACGTCCGTCTCGTAAGCGTTCAGTAATTCCAGCGGCAATCCTCGCAGGGGCGAAAGGTCCCTGACGCGGGTGCGGTTGAGGTACAGCCCCTTGAGTTTCATGCCCCGCAACGGGGTGAGGTCAGTCACCTTTGTTGCTTCGAGAGCAAGGCGGCTCAGGGCCATGCCGCGGAGCGGCGCGAGATCGGAGATCGGATTCTCGCTCAGATCCAGGCCCTCCAGCGGGAACTCCTCCAGCGGGGATGGGTCAGTAATACCAGTCCGTGAGGCATCGCCAACGGTGATCTTGCCGGCCGTCATCCGGAACTGCCCCCGGCCGTTATAAGCGGGGTTCTTCGCGCGGAGGGCTTGATGGAGGCGCACCAAGAGGTCGGCCGTGTCCTGCTCGGCAGGTTGGCTGCTCGTCGGCGGAGGTCCCGGGCGCTCGGCGCCTATGGTGGCCAAAGCCAACTTGTCGTTGCCGGCCGGTCGCAGCCGATCCCAGAAGACGAGAACCGCCACGGCCAGCAGGGAGGCCCATATGCCCAGGATCAAGATATGTCGCGTTTTGCTCAAGAACCATATTCCCGCTTTGAAGGTAGGGAAACTCCATACCTTACGCATCAGTT
>JAUWQU010000652.1 GCA_030610965.1 Phycisphaerae bacterium | reverse complement strand
TGGATGTAGGACCGCAACAGGGTGATGCCGTTGCGGACCTCCCTTGCCCGCGGCGAGGTCGCGTAAGTGCATGGGATGCCCATGGACTCGAAGACCTGCACGTCGCTGTAGCCGGTCTGGTCGTTTCGGCTCGCGCCGGCGGGGTCGCAGTACGTGGCCTCGACGCGAAGGTTTTTTTGGTCTTGGCGAGCCAGCACGGCCCGGGCGTTGTCGGCCGTCGTCGTGTGTTTGGCACAATACTCGTCCACCACGTAGACCGTGCCGGCCTTGTCGACCTGGATCCACAGGCAGACGAACTCGTTGAAGCCCCAGTCGATGGCCCGCCAGATCGGCAGGTGCGGGCGGACAGCAAGCTCGCGGCCCACGTGCAGGCGTCGGTCGAACGCGGGATAGATCAACCCTTCGAGGCTTGGCCTGAGGCACTCGGCCTCGGCCTGCCACTGCTGCACGGACCACTGGCTTAGCTGCTTGATGGCGTCGTCGATCGCCAGAGAGCCGCAAGCGTCTGCGGCGATGCCGAGCTGCCGGTCCGGCTGGCCCTTATACTGCCTGGCCTTGGCCACGCACGGACCGCCCAGCCGGCAGGTGAGGCAGTTTCGACCGTTGTCGTGTCGCTCGCGGCCGCAGCGTTCGATGGTCTCCCAGACGTTCCACTTGTGCAGGCGGATGCCGCGCCGGTCGGCCTCGGCCACCAGGCGGCTCATCGGCCCGCCGGCGTGGTGCCACGTCGAGGTGTCGATCGTCCTGGCGGCCACGCCGTGGCGGCTGGCGAGCATGCCGACCGACGCGCTGAGCACGTATGGGTCGATCTCGTCCACCTCGTCGCGGAAGAGCCGTTGGACCTTGGCCCCGCGGACGCGTTTCTGGCTGGCGGCGAGGATCTCGAAGTCGCCGTTGTCAAGCCGCGTAAGCTGCCGGCCGGGCTCCTGGGCAAGCCGGTCGCTGAGCAATCGCAGACACCACTCGGCCCAATAGGCATACAGGTGCCGTGCCTGGTCCTCGCTGCCGGACAGCACCCTCGCCCGAAGCTCCACGGGCGAAAAGCGAAACTCCATAGCGGCGATTATCGAGGCCGAGAGAGTCTTCATGCCGCTACGGTTTGCCCAGACGGCCAGGTCGGCTCCGGGGCGCCGCAGCGCGTCGGCGACGAAGTCCAGCGGCGTCGAGTGACCCGGCGTGAAGGCCTTGTGCGGCAGTCGGACGCCTAGGTTTTGATGAACATAGAGCCAGATGTCATCTCGTGCGGCGGGCAGTTTCGCGGACAATTGCGTGGCTCCTTCCTTTCGCCGCATATCAAGTGTTGGCACGGGTCGCGAGGGCGAGTATAGTTATAGCGATCTATCGCTGGCCGTCGCTCCAGTTACCTATCGAAAGGAGAACACATCATGGCAAACATCTCTTTTGACAAGGGCAAGGGCACGCTCACCGCGTTCGGCAAAGTTTGGCCGGCCGTGTCGGGTATTAAGGGCAAGTCCAAGCCGCTTGCTTCGGGCGCGTACTCGGTTCCGGCCGGGGCATTGATGACCGGTACGGAGCATGTCAACGGCGTCGGCTTCAACAAGAAGTACGCCCACCCGGCTTACAAGGACCGCACGGGCTTCGGCTGGTTCCTGTGGCTTGGCAAGGGCAATCTGGGCATCCACCCGGACGGCAACGTGCCGGGCACGCTGGGCTGCATCGGCGTTACCAAGAGCAACACGCGAGCCCTGTTCGAGGAACTCCGCAAGCGTAACGTCCAGGCGATAAACGTCACCGTCAAGTGAGCCGGGCTCGACAATAGGGATTACCACTGAGCCGCAGAGACACGGAGGTCAAAAAGAAGAAACAGGCGGCCTTCTCTTGGTCAACGACCTTAGAGCCGTCCCGAAAGGCCGTGGGTCTGCTATGAAAAAGCTTGTCACGACGCAGAGAAAAACAACGCTTGCACTGCAGAGTCGATGAGATGTTCTAGAAACAGCGGAGAACCAACTTCGCGGGATATTCCGCCAGCCTGGTGCTCATCTCAGTGCCTTTTTGTTTTCGTTTCTTCTTCTTGCCTTTCTAATCTCAGCGCCTCAGTGCCTCTGTGGTTAAATCTTTCTTCAGCCTTCCAGCGTCCCGTTCGCCAGCCGGTCAGGACTCGGGGGCGGGGCCGTCGAGCTTGGCCAGGACGCGCCGCTTTGCCTCGGGGGCAAGCCTTGCCGGCGATGAGGACGCGGCCCGTGCGGCTTTCGGCGCACTTGGCTGGGCGACATCCAGCGAGCGGCTGAGTATCTCCCTGGCCGCCGAAAGCGATACCGTGTCGGCCTGGCCCCTGACGGCTTTTTCCAGCGCCGTTACCGCGTCGTCCTGAAGCGACGCCAGTTGCCGCAGGGTTCTGTCCCGCCGGCAGGCCATGGCGCTGTCTATGCGGCCACGCACACGCTTGTAATTCCGGCCGGCGAGTATGTTGTTTATCTCCTTCAGGCTGCGATGGTGCCTGGCGGCAAGCGCCGCCGGGGCGAGCTTGCCTTCGACGAAGTCCTGTACGAACATGTCCTCGTCGAGCCCAACTCGCTGCTTGTTGTGTTTCTTTGCCATGTGATACTCTCCCCTTAATACATATGGACATTTCGAGGGGCGTTTTGGGTAACGAAAATCGCCGATGGCGACTTTTTTTTTTGCCTCACTGCGCGGCCGTGCGGTTTCGGATGCGGCGGAAGGTCTTCGGATCGAGTTGCGAGAAGCACACTACCCGCTTCCGGCGGCGCTGGATTTGCCGAACGTATCGCCACACAGCCGCCTTCACGTCTGCGCCGGCCAGGTGGGCGGCCCATGCCTCCTGGGCTGCGTCCTCGATGCAGTATCGCGGTATTCTGCGTACAGTGCCCCGCCCCAACGATGGCGGCATGGCGGGTAGCGTATCGGGTTTCATGGTTGATCCTCGTTTGGGGTGTGGAGAAAAGAAGATGCCTCTCGCAGAGGTCGCGGAGAAAGCCGAGAGAAGAAGAAGCAGAAGAAACGGCAGAGGGGGATCACACGGATTGAAGGATTACATGGATGAAAGCATATATAAGTTTCTTAACCTGCCTGTCGGCAGCCTTAAAGTTGTGCAATGATGGTTTGGCGAACGTGAATGAACATGCACATAAGTTATGTTCCTGTAACTACTTTCACTGTAGTATGCCCAGAGACCCGCAGGCACGGTGCCTGGCAAGGCCCCGAGTCTGGAGCC
>JAUWQU010000561.1 GCA_030610965.1 Phycisphaerae bacterium | reverse complement strand
TTCCATCGCTCAAGGCCGATGGCTCTGCCAACTGGTCTCGCAGTTCCGCCACCTTCGCCCGGCCGCTTCCTTGCGGCACAGGCGCCTGGCGCTGAGCTTGCTGAGAGATAAGCATGTTCTGAGACTCCATTCTCACCGGGTTGTTCGTTCTTGACCACCCGGCGGCATCCAGCCGAATACCGCCTTGCGGCTACGAAGTGCTCTCTACCTACGTTCCTTTTGCCGGGCCGCCGAGGCCCATTTCGCCCTGCATGCGGTCGGCGGCCTCGTACAGCATCTCGCCGTAAGTGTCCAGTTCGCTCTCGACGCGCTTGTCCCACTCGTCGGCGGGCCATATCTCGATGTGATCGAACGTCCCCGCCAACGTTACATTGTCCGTGATGGTCGCCCGCTGCAGCGACTTCTCGGGCAGAACGATGCGGCCCTGCTTGTCCGGCTTGACGATCCGTGCCATCGCGAACAGCAGGCCAAGCCGCCCCGACTGACGATCCGGCAGCGGGCCCCGACGAATCGACGCCAACATCCGGCGATACGCCAGGTCCGGGTAAAGCCAAAGGTGACGGTCGGGGCCGAGCAGCAGGACGAATTCCTTGCCGTCTTCTTCCGGCAAGATCTGGTCTCGTAACGCCGCGGGAATGGCCAAACGATGCTTGGCATCGATCATCTGCTCGAATTCCCCATAAAACGCGGCCATTTGTCGGTCCTTTTTGCCACTCGTAGGGAGCTAAAGGGAAACCTAAGGCTTAGTAGGGATTAAGGCAACAAAAAAACGCACGAAAACTTGCGGTTGGCCTTTGGGCACATCCTCTTGCCGGCCCATAGGCCCCATCCATGGGGCTCTGGGCCGAATCGATCACCTACATATAGGGGCCTGGAAGGCTGAATCTTTTTTTTCGAATCCGCTGCCGGCTTCCAGGGCTCTGTGCCCACGACCGATTTGTCAAATATCGCGGTCCATCGCGACGGACCCGAAACAGCCCGTGTTTCGGACATCGGTTTAGCGCTCTTGTTTTCATTAGCAAATCCGGTGAAAAACTCCGAAAAGGGCGATAATTCCTTGTGGGCCGACCCGAAAGGCTTAACCACGGCCGGGCAAAGGCCCGCTGCCGCCGCCACCGAGCCAAAGCAGTGCTTGTTGATCCCCAGGATCGTGATAGAATCCTCTATGACATGCACTACGGTCGGAGAGAAGCACCATGGAATCATGGATTGCAGTGGTCGCCTTTGTGGCGCTTACCATCGCGGCAGGGGCACTCGTTGCCGGCGAGGCCAATGTGCCCGGCGACGAGGCAGCCAGGGCGCTTTACGATCCCCGCGCCAAGAGCCCGATGGACGAATTGGCTTCGCCTGAAGAGGTTGCGAAGTTCACAGGCGGCCTTGATGCTGATTGGGTGCTGTTCGTCGAGGATCGTTCGCACTCGATCCGCAAGGCGACAGGTCTGCCGAAGCGTTGGCTGAGCGATTTGCCCGGCCACACGAGGGCATTCAATGGCACGGCCCAACCTGGCGAGTTCCACGTGTTCCAGATTGGCGTCTTCGCCGCGAAGTCGGCCACCGGCGAACTGGCGGCGCAGTTTGGCGACCTGACCGGGCCAGGCGGCGCGATTGCCGCCGCCAATCTCCGCTGCTTCAACCTCGGAGGGGTCGATTTCCTCGGGCGTCCCTTCAGCAAACCTCTGCGCGTCGAGCACGGTAAGTTACAGGCGTTGTGGATCGGCGTGGACGTGCCCAAGTCGGCTGCCGGCGTCTACAAGGGCAAGGTCACGGTCAAGGATACCGCCTCCGGGGCTGCGCAAACGGTCGCTGTCAACCTCACGGTGGCCGGCGTGGTCCTTGACGACCACGGCGACCGCGACTCGTGGCGGCTGTCCCGCCTGCGATGGCTCGATTCGAACATCGGGCTCGACGACGACCTCGTCACCCGGCCGTTCCTGCCGATTACCCGCAAGGCTGACACGCTGAGGATTCTTGGCCGAGAGTTGGTCCTCGGCGACAGCGGCCTGCCGAGGCAGATTCGCTCGTTCTTCAACTCCGGCAACACGGAGATCGAGGATCGGCCGACGCGCGAGATACTCGCCGCGCCGTTTCGCTTTGTCATCGAGACCGGCGACGGGCCCGTAAAGCTCGATGCGATTAAGAGCACATTTACGCGCCAACTCAAAGGCGCTGTTTCCTGGCGGACGGTTTCGCGGGCCCAAGGTATCGAACTGTCCGTGGACGGGCTCTTGGAGTACGACGGGTTCGTCGACTGCCGCTGCCGGATCAAGTCGGCTGCTCCGATAAAGGTCCGGGACATCCGCCTCGAGGTGGACGTGGCCGCGAAGGCCGCGACGTACTTCATGGGCCTCGGCAAGCAAGGCGGGAAATGCCCGGCGTCGGTGGACTGGAAATGGGACGCCGGCGTGAATCAGGACGGGTTCTGGCTGGGCGCGGTCAACGGCGGGTTCAAGCTCCAGCTTTACGGCGGCAACTGGCGGACGCCGCTGATCAACTGCTACTACCATTTTCGCGAGTTGATGATTCCCGAGTCCTGGGGCGGCGCCGACGGCAAGTCGGGCGGCATTCGACTGACCAGGTCCGATGCAGGCGATGTCCACGCCGCGGCCTACAGCGGACCGCGCGAACTCGCCGCCGGAGAGCCGTTGAACTTCAACTTCAAGCTGCTGCTCACGCCGTTCAAGCCGCTGGACACCGCCCAGCAATGGGCCATGCGCTACATTCACAAGAACAGGAATGCCGGGGATGCCAACAGCGCGAAGGCCTCGGGGGCAAACGTCATCAACTTCCACCAGTCCACACAGCAAAACCCCGTGATAAACTACCCGTACTTCGATCTGTCCATGCCCCTGCTGAGACAAGCCGTCGCCGACGCCCACGCCGTCGGCATCAAGGCCAAAATCTATTACACCACTCGGGAAATCACCAACAACCTGCCGGAACTCTTCGCCTTCTGGAGTATGAACGGCGAGATCATCTGCCCAAGCCCCGGCAAGGACGGCAAGAACGCCAGGCCGTTGACCAACCGGCGCGGGCCCCACCCGTGGCTGCTGGAGCATCTCGGCGAAACCGGCTTCATCCCCGCGTGGCGCGATGTTCTCGGCGGGCGCTACAAAGGCATGCTCGACCTGGCAGTCATCACCACGCCGGATTCGCGGCTCGACAACTTCTACTGTGAAGGGCTGGCCTTCACCCTTCGGGAGACCGGGTTCGACGGCGTGTATGTTGACGACACCACGCTCGGCCGAAAGGCGTTTCAACGGGCGCATCGCATTTTCGAGGCCGCGGGCAAACCTCTACTGGCCGACATGCACTCCTGGAGCCACTGGAATCCCACAGCCGGGAAGACGCCGTCGGCCTACTGCTACATGCAGAACTTCCCCTACTATCACCGCATCTGGTACGGCGAAGGATTCAACTACAACACGCCGCCCGACTACTGGCTGGTGGAGATTTCAGGCATACCGTTCGGTTTGATGGGCGAGATGCTCCAAGGCGGCGGCAACAAGTGGCGTGGGATGCTTTTCGGCATGACCCAGAGGCTCGGCTGGTCCGGCGACCCGCGACCGCTCTGGAAGGTGTGGGACGAGTTCGGCATGCAAGGCACCAGCATGTTGGGCGGGTGGGATCCGACATGTCCCGTGAAGACCGACAATCCGCGGGTCCTGGCGACGGT
>JAUWQU010000446.1 GCA_030610965.1 Phycisphaerae bacterium | reverse complement strand
CAGGCTTCAGACTTCAGGCTCAAGGCTTCCGGCTCAAGGCTTCAGGCTTCTTCCGTGTACATTGGGACAGGAAGGTTCATCTTGTGCCGTTTGTTACGCCTGGCCAGGCGTAGGCGTTTGGGGCGGCGTGGGCCGGGGAGGCGCTCCGGCGACAAAAGGCCATTGACGGGGCGGGTTGGGGGTATCATGCTACGCGGGATGGCCAGCGGCGTTCGTCGGCAGGAGCCCGACCGGGAAATCAAATCGTGGTATCAGCGATGATGGATGGAATCACACGGCGGAATTTCATGACGGGTCTGACGGCCGCGGGCGCCTGCCTGGCGGTCCGCGCCGGCCGCGGACAGGAAACGGATTCAACGCGGACCAGTACAGCATATTCCCGGGCCGAAGGTGAAGGGGGCAGCGCCGGGCAACGACGGCCTAACGTTCTGCTGATCACCACCGACCAGCAGCGGAAGGATTCGCTGTCGGTTTACGAGTCGAAATGCTGCCCGGTGAAGACGCCGACCACGGCGGCGATTGCCCGTGACGGAGTTGTATTCGATCGTGCGTATATCGCGAGCACGACGTGTACGCCGTCGCGTGCGTCGATCCTTACCGGCCAGTACCCGTCGCGGCACGGGGCGTATTCGATCGGGACAACGCTGTCACCGGACGCGATGAAGGTAACGGATCTTCTGGGCCGGGCGGGGTACGTGAATTATGCCATCGGCAAGATGCACTTCACTCCCGTCTCGACCAGGGGGAAGTTCGAGTCGCCGCCGAACGTCCTCGACGAGCCTTTCTGGCGATCCTTCGACGGTCCGTATTACGGGTTTCATCACAATATCCTGCTCAACCGGCATTCGAGCGAAGCACTCTCGTGCCGCATGCACTACGGCGTATGGCTCAAGGACAAGGGCCTGACGGAAGAGGATCTGAAGGAGTATTTCAGGAACCAGCAGGGGCGGTGGAAAATCCCGCTGGAGTTCCACCCATCGACCTTTGTGGCTGAGAGCGCGGCCAGGAGCATCCGCGATCACAAGTCGCGTCATGGGGATGATCCTTTTTTCATGTGGATGAGTTTTCAGGATCCGCATCGGCCGCACGTCGCCCCGGCGCCTTACGACACGATGTACGACCCGCAAAAGGCCCCATACCTTGGCTATCGCGAGGGCGAACACGACGGCAGGCCGGAGTATTACGGGGAACTGTTTTCTGAGCCGAGGAAGTTTTCCGCGCGTTTTCCGGGCAACAAGTTCGGCGTCCCTTGCGCCTCGTCGGCGGGCAATGCCGGCGGGAAGAAGGAAGAAGCCTTGCGGAAAGAGGTGGCGATCCACTTCGGCATGGCGGCGCTGATCGACGAACAGTTGAAAAAGGTGATCGACATTCTCAAGAAGACGGGCCAGTACGACAATACGTTGATCATTTACACGAGCGATCATGGCGATTACCTGGGCAACCATGGTTTTCTCAGCAAGGGTTTTCCCGCATTTGAAGAGGTTTATAATGTGCCGCTGATCGTCAAGAATCCCGGCGGCGCTCCTGCAGGCCGGCGCAGCGGCGAATTGGTCAGCCTGGTCGACCTGGCGCCGACAGTGCTGTCCCTGGCCGGCTGCGATATACCCGTGGCAATGGAGGGCGTCGATCATTCTCGTTCGTGGCAGGGCAAGGGCGGCCCGGTTCGCCAAAGCCTGATCATCGAAAACCGGCCAATACCCAGGGGGTTTTACCAGCAGATGCTCGTCACCGGCGGGTATAAGCTCGTCGCCTACATGGACACGACCCAGGGGGAATTGTACGACATGCAGCGAGACCGGGACCAGTACGATAATCTGTGGGATGGGCCGGAGCATGTGAAGCTAAAGCGCGAGATGCTCATCCAGCTCATTACCCGAGAGCCGGTAAAGAAAGAGATCCCCACCGAGCTGACGGACCTGAGTGTCCAAGAGTTGCTGAAAGTCATTTGGAAGAAGATGCACGCCGAGGAACCTGTCCAACCACGGACGAGCTTTTCGTGATGGTAGTTTGCCTGGGGCTAATGCGAATCCCGGATGAAACTCGCGCCCGCAAGAGCGGGTGCAGGCGACTCCGCAGCCAACTGTCCGGGCTCGCGAAAGTGCATTGGCGGCTTCCGCGCCGCTTGGCGCGATTCGGTGGTGCCTTGATGGTGTTTGGCGCGATTTGGAGGATGTTTGGATGGGTTTTGGCGCGATTTGGAGGGTGTTTGGATGGTGTTTGGCGCGATTTGGAGGGGTGGCCGAGTGGTTTTCGAGCGTCCGGGGCGGGGCAAACATGCGTGTTTGCTGGTTTTTTTCGCGATTTGAGCTCTCGGCGGTGCGCAGGGCAGTGCTCGCGGCGCTAATAACGTCCGGCTGGCGGAGAATGCGGGTGTGGAATCAGCGTCGGCAGGCGCGGCCGGGCGCGGTGCCGGCGGTGATACGGGTGCGGAATGGGTTGTCGGCCGGCGCGGCTGCGGGTCCGGCTCACGTCCGGCAGGGGGTTTGGCGGATGGCGTCGAAGGCCTCCGCGTAGCCGGCCGGGGTGCCGCAGTCCATACATCGCCCGGCCACGTGGGTCAGGAAGTAGTCCTGCGGGTGGCGCCTAAGCAGCAGTTGCTGGGCGCTGGTCAGTTGCAGTTCCTCGCTGGCCTGGCGGTAGGCGCGGCTCAGTTCGCGGAGGCAGTCGAAGATCTCCGGCGAGAAGATGTATATGCCGTTGTGTGCGAGGTACTTCTCCGGACCGAGGTCCGACGAGGCCAGGCGCTGCCTGGCGACCTCAGCCGAGGGTTTCTCGACGATGTCCTCGCAGACGTAGACCCGGTCCTTTACGAGCCGCCCGCGTGCGGCGCCAACGCTTGGCAGCGTTTCGGGCGAGACGACCTGCATGCCGATCATGGCTGCGCCGCGGTGCTCAACGTAGGCGTCCACGACCTGGGCGGCGCTGGGCCGGGCGCGGTCGTCGGATACCCACGCGTGGTCGCCCAGCATCATCATCAACGGCTCGCCTGCCGCGAAGTATTCCGCCAGCATTAGCGCCTCGCCCAGGCCGCGGGGTTGCGGCTGGGAGATGAAGTCGATGTTCACCGGCAACTCGGCGGCCGATTCCTTGCCGGCGGCGGTGAAGTAGCGGTGCAGCAGGTCGATCTGTTGTGGGTTGACGACGATCGCGACGCTGTCGATGCCGGCCGCGGAGGCCTCCATGCAGGCGTGGTGCAGCAGCGGGCGAAGCCGCCCGCGGGAGTCGACAAGCGGGAACATGCTTTTTGGCACGGCCTTTGAGATTGGCCCCATTCGCGCGGCGAGCCCGGCGACGGGGATGACGGCTCTGGTGACGACTCGTTGGCTAGGCTTCATTTGAGTTTCCTTGCGGCGTAGTGCCAGGTCCGATGCCGGCTATATTATCGCAAAGATCGCCGCTTTGCCAAGCGGGCACTTGCGGCGTACACTAGGTTTAACTTATGGCTTCCTCTTCGGAACAAAGGACGGTCCGCTTTTTCGGCCGGGTTCAGGGCGTGGGCTTTCGGTATACCGCATGCCGCACGGCCCGCGACTGCGAGGTCGCCGGATACGTCCGCAACATGCCCGATGGCAGCGTGGAATGCGTCGTCGAGGGCGAGTCTGCCGAGGTGGAGGCGTTCGTCGCGGCCTTGTCGGAGCGGATGGCCGATTACATAGTCCGAAAGACCGAGCAGTCGGCCCCGAGGTCGGGGCAATACCGGATGTTCGACGTGAAGTTCTGACGCGAGAGTTGAGAAACCCACATGCCCGCCCAGTCCCGGACAACCGCCGCCGCGCTCACGCCCAGGAGCGTTACCTGGCTGGGCATGGCGGTCAACGTCGCTCTGGCGGCAGCCAAGATCCTGGGCGGCTGGGCCTTCCGCAGCCAGGCCATTCTCGCTGACGGCCTGCACAGCCTGTCGGACCTTGTCAGCGACGTGGCGGTGCTGGCGGGCATTCGCGTAAGCGAGCGGCCGGCCGACTACAGCCATCCGTGGGGCCATCGGCGGATCAGCACGATGGTGGCGATGTTCGTCGGGGCTCTGCTGATGGCCCTTGGCGGCGCGATGGCCTATAACGCGATCGTCTCGTTCCGCGAGGCCCACGAGCCGCTGAGAAGCCTCGTGCCGCTCGGTTTGGCCCTGGCGACGATCCCCGCCAAGGAAATGCTCTACCGCCTGACGCGCCGCGTGGGCCGGCGGGTCGGCGACGTTTCCCTGACTGCCAACGCCTGGCACCATCGCAGCGACGCGTTCAGCTCCATCGCCGCCGCGGTGGGCCTGGCGGTAATCGCCATAGGCGGACCAGGCTGGGCGTTCGTCGATGAGCTTACGGCGGTGGTGCTGTCGGCGTTTTTGATCGTCGCCGCCGCGCATATCATGTGGTCGGCCGTGTGCGAACTGGTCGACCGCGCGCCGAGCGCGGCGATACTCGATGCCATCGAACGTGCCGTCCGTGACACCAGCGGTGTGCGGGACCATCACGCCATCCGCGCCCGGCAGATCGG
>JAUWQU010000350.1 GCA_030610965.1 Phycisphaerae bacterium | reverse complement strand
CCCCGCAGCACAAACCCTCCGCGCCGATTTACACGCAGCATGTGATGAACCGAATCGAGTTTGACAACCGCGCTCAAAACACCACTTTGAATAAAGGTCTGCTAATCCAGTCGGCTTCCGAAAGCCCGCCGATGGCGATGTGGCAGGATGGCTCGCTGCTGATTGTGCGTGGCGTGGGACAGGGCCGGCTGATGCGAATCGCCGGGGCGTGGCTGGACTGGCAGGCCGTCGAGACGATGCTGCTCTCGCAGGTCCGCGACCTGCTGCCGCACGCCCGGTTGGAGGCGATCGAAGCCGAGCCGGACCCCATGGACGCAAGCCGGCTTGCGAGCCTGCCGGTTCGCCTGGCGCCGGGCGCCGTTCCTGTCGAGGCCGTTGCCGCCCCCCTGCTTACAGGCCCGCTGGCGGCGGCATGGATTTGCCTGCTCGCCGCCCTGGTCGCCGGCGCGGGCGTGCTTCGAGCGGTGGTGAACCTCGGCGAGCGGCGGCGGGCGTTCGTCTCGGCCGTGACGCACGAACTGCGGACGCCGCTGACGACATTTCGACTGTACTCGGAGATGCTCGCCGAAGGCATGGTCACCGACGAGGCCAAGCGCCACGACTACCTCCAGAAACTCCGCGACGAGAGCCAACGGCTCAGCCATCTCGTCGAGAACGTGCTGGCCTACTCCCGCCTGTCAGGGCCAAGGCGAGGCCCATCGCGCCAACGCGTGACACTGGGCGACCTCGTCGCCCGCGCCCGCAAACCCCTGGAGGACCTCGCCCGCCGGGCACGGATGGAACTGGTAATCGAGCCCACGCCGCCCGCCAGCCGAGGAGATGGCGACGGGCGAGATGCACAACCCGTCGATCCATCGGCCGTCATGCTCGCAGCCGACGTCGCCGCCGTGGAGCAGATCCTCGTGAACCTGGTGGACAACGCCTGCAAGTACGCCGCCCGGGCGGATGATCGGCGCATCCACGTCGATCTCTCTCGCGACGGGGCGTGGGGCGTAATCCGCATCCGCGACAACGGGCCGGGCATCCAGCCCGATCAGCGCCGCAGGCTCTTTACCGACTTCGCCCGAAGCGCCGCCGACGCGGCCGGCCACCCGCCCGGCGTGGGCCTGGGCCTGGCCATCAGCCGCCGCCTGGCTCGCCAGATGCGCGGCGACCTGCGATGCGCCCCCTCCGCCGCCGGCGCCTGCTGCCCCCTCCGCCTGCCCGCGGCGCATTGACTTCGCCATGATGCGACCGTTGACGGAGAGCCCGTCAATCAGGGAGTGTTCTGCTCATCGACGCCATCGGATTCGCCGGCCTCGCCAGCCGTCGCGGCCGGGGCCATCAACTGGCGGAAGTATCGGTGGTATAGCCATGACGCGGCTATCAGCAGCGTGCCGAGGCACATGAACGAGAGGATTCGGTAGACGGCCTCGACGTTTCGCATGTCTACGAGGAACACCTTGGCCAGCGTTGCGGCGAAGACGATCATGGACAGCACCCGCGGCGTGCGGCGGCGACGGGCGAAGCCCAGCACCATCATCACCGTCGCGAAGATGGCCCACCAGACGGAATAGGCGGTGTGCATCGCCTGGTGCGGGTCCTGCCAGATTCGCCGGGCGTTGTCTCCGGCGAAGTAGCGGTCGATCTCGAAGCTCACCGCGTACAGCACGCAGATCGCGCAGGCAAGGCCCGTCACGACGCCCAGGATGTCCGCCCTTAACTCCCACCTCATCCATTGCCACGCCTCCGGAGCTCGGCGCGTCAGCAGCCGCGCGTGGATGGGCAGCGATGCGGCCAGGGCGATCCCGGCGGCAAACTGCCAGTTCAGCAGCGGCATCACACTGGTGTCCGGGCCATACTGCCCCCGCATGCCAAGAGTGTCGAAGAAGAACCACTTGGCCAATGTGATAACCAGCGCAGCTGCGCCGGTCAGGCCGAGCCACTGGCTTCGGCCGGCGATGGCCGTGGCGGACAGTCCCGCCGCCAGCACCAGCCAGGCCCACGTCGCGCCTGTGATGGGCAACTCAATCCCGGCCCGCGCGGCCCAAAGCACCGAGGCTGTCAGGACCAGGGCAATGGCCAGCATCTCCTCGGCCTTGTCGTCGAACAGGAACTTCCCGGCGCGGAGGATCCCCCCTGCCGCCAACATGCCGGCCGAGATGGCCGCCGCAAGCAGCAGGCCCCAGGTTACGGGTGCGCCCAGAGCGACAAACGCCGTCTTGCCCATCGTCTCGTCGAACGGGAGCTGCTGGAAGATTAAGTGCATCGCCGCCAGCGCCAGCACCGACGGGGCCATTATCAGCAGCGGCAGGCTCCCGAGCCTGCGGGCCAGGAACATCACCACCACGCCCTGGATTGCCCACGCCAGCGGGATGTTGGCCCGCTCGAACTGTATCGGCACGGCCAGGACAAGCAGGATGAGCCCCTGGCCAAGCAGCGCGTATGCCAGCACGCGTCGGTCCGCAAGGCGTCGCACCAGCACGGCCACGACAATCGCCCCGGCGCCCAGGCCGGCTGTGTAGCCGCCCATCCACTGATGCCCGATCGTCCGGAGCAGCCCGTACGTCAAGCCGAACATGCCCGCCATCGCAGCCGTCGAAACCCACGCATACACGGCCTGGTTCAGCGTCCGACGCTTCCAGAACGCACGCACCAGCATCTGCGCCGTCAGCACGCCGTAGAAGATCCACGCCCACACCGACAGGGCCCATCTCTCGCCGTCAGGCATGTCGTGGCTGTAACGGAAGAAGAACTGGAAGAACATCGCCGCCACCGACCAGACCAACGCCGCAACCCGAAGCACCGAGAAGTCCTTCCAGGTGCATACCAGGAGGGCGACTATCACCAGCGGCAACAACGTGCCCAACATGGCATTTATGGATACCGATTCGATCAGGCATATCCACAGCACCACCGCGGCCGAGCCGGCGCCGACCAGCACGCCCTCGGCCGTGGCGTCATCGGTCCGTCGCAGGCGAATGGCGGCGCAGGTCAAGACGATGAACTCGCCCAACAACACCCATACCAGTGTGTTCAGCGCCGCCCATGTTTCCGGCTGATAATGCCGTAGCGTCCACACACCTGTGATGCACACCGCCTGCGCCAGGGCCGCAATGCGAAGCAGGCGGAAGCCCTTCCAAATGCAGATGACCAGCGAGACCAACACAAGCGGCAGCATGTTGTAGAACATCGCGTCGATGGCGACCGACTGGATCAGGCTCATCCACAGCAAGACCGCGGCCGAGCCGGCGCCGATCAGGATGCCCTGGCCCGTGGCGTCGTCGAGCCGGTCCCTGTACATGGCGCCGCAGGCGTACACTGCGAACTGGCCGAGCATCAGCCAGGTCAGCCCGTTGAGCACGGCCCAGTCCGCGCTTTGGTAGTGATGCTGCGACCACAGGCCGGTTACGCACGCCGCCTGCACCAGAGCCAGAATCGCCAGCATCCGCCATCGCCGCCAAGCCGCCACGGCCAGCATCGCCGCGGTAATTCCCGCCAGCAGGCCCAGCAGTCCCGCCGGCTCGCCGGGGCCGGCTACGGCGTGGAATCCCATCGCCGTCAGCGGGCAAAGCATCACGGCCAGGCACGTGGCTTGCCAGTTCTGCTGCCCGCAGGCAGCAAGGCCCAGCACCGCCATCGCGCCGGCGCACGCGAGGAAGGCCGCCGGACTCATGGCGGAGTGCATGACCAGCAGCAGGACCGTCAGCACGCCCGCAACCATCAGCAGCATTACCTTCGCCCCGGCAAGGCCCAGTCGCCGGGTCCGAACGCCCGCGACGAGATATGCGATGAACTCCGCCACGAACGCCCACGCAAAGCCGACCGTCCGCGGCCAGGCATCCCGGCTGAAGTGCTGGGCGTACCATCCGCCGAAGATGCCCGCCGTGCCCGCGAGCGCCAGCGGCGCCAGCGCCGGCCAGCGCATCGCCAGGCCCAGCGCCAGGAAGCCCGCGTTCACGACCAGCATATAGCACATCAGCAGGACCTGGCGGTTCTCGCCCGTCGACAGCAGCACAGGCGTAGCCATCGCGCCGATCAGCGATATCACCGCCGTCGAGAGCATCCCAGTCTGCGCCGACAGCGCCATGCCCAGCGCCGTCACGATGCACATCAGCACGAACGACACCGGCGAGCCGATGAGATGGTACTCCGGGTTCCATCCGTTGGGGCTGGCGACAAATACGACGAAGTAGAGCAACACCACCCCGCCCCCCATCACCCCGCCCGCGAAGAGCCGAAGCTGCCGCTTGATAAGCGACCACTCTCCCAGGCCGATCATCGTCAATCCCACAGCCGCCCCGGCCAGCAGACGCATCGCGGGGCTTATCCATCTATTGTCGATGGCGTACTTAAAGAAGAACACCGCCGCCAGCAGCAGCACGCCGACACCGACGAAGAGCATCCATCGCATGCCAAGCCGCTGTTCGAGCGAGAGCCTGCTCTTGGTGGCCTGGGGTTTGGCTGCGGGCTCGGGTGTGGGCTTCTCGCGGATGATGGCCGGGCCGGAAGCCACGGCCGGCTCGTGGAGCTTGCGAACTCCCGCGGCCCAGTCGCCTCCGCCCTTGTCCCCTCCGACCGTCGCTTCCTTTGCCGCGGCTGGCACCGGCGTTGGCGCCGGCTTGGCCAGCGGAGGTGTTGGCTTGGCGGGCGGATGCGCAGGTTCGACCTCCGGCTGCGGAGGCAATGGCGGTGGCGTGAGCTCGGCCGTCGGCTGTGGGGCTTGCTCGGCCGCGGGCAACAAGACCGGCGCCTCGGCAACGGACGGCTCTTTCGTAGCGGGCGCCTCGCTGGGCATGGCACCGGCCGCATGATCTTCGAGCCCGCGAACTGTTTGCTCCAGTTCAGTCAGACGGCGCTGAATATCCTGCAGCGCCCGAAGTACATCTTCCTGCGACGGCTGCCCATCAGCGTCCATGAGTTGCCCTTCTCACAAGTCTCCGGGATCCTGTCCGTACCTCTGGGCCCCGTTCTGTCCTGAAACTCTGCCCACCACGATTCTGCAATTCTACAGACCGTGGGCTCATTCCCGCAATGGACAGACTCTCGGGGAAAACTCTTGGTGACAGGCCTTCCTTCCTGGCGGCTTGCGTTTTGCTCGGCCGATGCACACAATGCCCCGCGAGGCAGAGGCTTCAGACTTCAGGCTTCAGGCGTCAGGCGCAGCAAAAACGGCGGGAGCTTCGCGCCTGCCGGCCACGGTTTCTTCTCCTGCAGCCTGTAGCCTGAAGCCTG
>JAUWQU010000764.1 GCA_030610965.1 Phycisphaerae bacterium | reverse complement strand
CAGGATGTACGCCTGAGTGATGACCAGGTACACCGCCCCGGCCGAGAGGATACCGCTCTCGACGTGCGGGCCGATCGCGATTGCCGCGCCCGCGACGAACATCAGAGCGAAGTCCACCCAATTCTCGCGGAAATACGCCAGCCGGTCGACGGAAAGTTCGAGCCTTACCAGGCGGTCGAGGATGAATATCGCCACCACGGCCGTCTCGGCGGCGTGGAGCACCATGGGCGAAAGCGGAAGCGGCGGCCTGAAGCCGTACTCCAACACCAGGGCAGCGACGGCCACAAGGCCCGTCAGCGCCAACTGGATGTTCAGCAGCCGAACCAGCCGGCGCGCGGAGACCGCGTGCCACGGCCTGGACAGCAGGGCGTATAGCCCGACCGCCGGGAGGAACCGTCCGCCGCAGACAGCCCCGGCCACGAAGCACCCGGCCGCGGTCGCCAGCAGAAGCAGGTCGAGCCAGTGTTCCTGGAGGTACTGCCTCGGAGTGGCGGCCCGAAGCAGCCCCGCGGCGCGGTGGGCGACCAGCAGGCCGAGCAGCACGAACTGCGCCACGCGCAGGGCAGGCGCGGCCCCGGCGGGCAGTTCGTCCTGCATGTAAACCAGCACGAGCGCCGTCGCCACAAGCACACCGACCGCCGCCAGCAGCCACCGCATAGCCGGCGAGGCCGGATCGGGGTCCATCTCGTGCGTAGTGAGGTTCCGGCTCACTTCTTCTTGTAGACCTCGTCGGGGTCGAAGAGTTTCTCGGCGATCACATCCCACTGGCTGTCATCGTTTAGTTTGCGGAAGAAGCACGAGAAGTACCCCATGTGACAAGCCGCGCCGTGCTGAACGGCCTCGATCACCAGCGTGTCCTTGTCGCAGTCGGTGTAGATCGCCTTTACCTCCTGCGTGTGCCCGCTGGACTCGCCCTTCATCCAGTACTTCTGCCGGCTTCGCGACCAGAAGTGCGTCTTGCCCGTTCGGACCGTGTCCAGAAGGCTCGCCTCGTTCATGTACGCGACCATCAAGACCTGCTTGGTCGCCGCATCGACGACCACGGCCGGGATCAGCCCGGCGGCGTCGTACTTCAGGCCCTTGGCCGTCTCTTCAAGCCTGGTCATCACCAACTCCCGTGCTCGGCCCCGCAGGGCAGTGTAAACAGAATATCGTATCGTCACCCGCCGTCCGGGTCAATGTCGCGGCGACCGCGGCAGCGGACCCATCGGGAGGACGAAGAGGCAAGGCGAAGATAAGAAGAAGCGAGATGGGGATTACACGGATTATGGGATTACATGGATAGAAGCATATAAGTTTCTTAATCCGTGTAATCTCCTAATCTGTGTAATCCCCATCCAGCTTTTGTTTCTTCTTTCTTCTACGTCCTCCGCGATGTCTGCGATAGACCCGATCGTCTTCTCGTTATTGACTCCGTCGCGTCAGCCGCGCGGCCTTGAGTTCCATCGCCTGGCTGTTCGGGATGGTCGTGGCCACGCCGGGCAGTTTGGCCCGTCCGGCGGGCAGGTCCAGAACGCCAAGCTCCAGCGTCGCCCACACCTTTTCGTAGACTTCCTTGCGCTTGACGCGGTCGGGGCTCGGCAGGGGTGCGGGGTCGTGGGCTTTGGCGACGGTGCCCTCGACGGCCTGGCCGGCGGCCTCGATGCGGACCTTGGCGCCGACATCGACGGCCGGGCAGCAGTAGAGCAGCTCGGCGCGGTACTTGCCCGCGGCCACGACGTCGATGTCCCACCATATCCGGTCGGCGGGGTCCACCCAGTTGACGAGCCAGTCATGTGCCCAGCCGTTGCCTTGCTTGAAGTGTACCTTGCCGCTCATCTGGGACTCGGGGGCAAGCAGCGTCACGGCCTGCATCTGGCTGTAGCCCACAGGCAGCGGCGGGGGCATGCCTTCGAGGCCCTTGCGAACGTCGGCGTACCACTCGGCGTAGGCGCCGGCCAGCTTCTCGGCCACTTCCGGATGATCGGCGGCGACGTCTTTCTTCTGGCTGGGGTCGGCGAGCATGTCGAACAGTCGGCCCTTGGCCTGCGTCTTCCTGGCGGCCTTGGCGCCCCTGGCTCGCCTTGCCGGGCCTACCTGGAACCGCCACCGCGGCGTGCGGACGGCCTTCTTCTCGAACAGCATCCGGTCCGGCCAGTCGCTTGCGGTGCCCAGCAGCAGGCCCGTCAGGTCCACCCCGTCAAGAGGTGGCGTTTTGGGCCGGGCTGCGCCGGTCAGGGTGGCGATGGTCGGCAGGAGGTCGATGTGGGCGGCGATCTGCTTGATAGTCGTCCCCGGGCGAATCTTTCCCGGCCAGCGGACGAAGCATGGCACGCGACAGCCGCCTTCCATGTTGCTGCCCTTTGCCCCGGCCATGTCGCCGTTGAAGCGTCTGCCGTTTGGGCCGTTGTCGGTCAGGAATATCACCACCGTGTCGTCGGCGAGTTTTAGTTCGTCCAGCGCCTTGAGCAGCCGGCCGAAGTTGTCGTCGAGGTTCTCGACCATGCCGTAAATGGTGGCGTTGTGCGCGTCCAGCCCCCGGGCCGTGTACTTGTCGAAGTATCGGTCCGGCACCTGGTGGGGCGTGTGCGGGGCGTTGTAGGGCACGTAGGCGAAGAACGGCTTGTCCTTGTTTCGCCGAATGAAGTCGATCGCCGCGTCGGTCAGCACGTCGGTGATGTAGCCTTTGGTCTTAACGTCCCGGCCGTTGCGTTGAAGCGTCGTGTCGAAGTAGTTGTTCCAGTGCCCGGCA
>JAUWQU010000138.1 GCA_030610965.1 Phycisphaerae bacterium | reverse complement strand
TGCGTTTTTGCCGGCTCGGCCCCCTCGATGGGCTTCCAAACGCTCACCGGCGACAAATCCCGCGCCGATTGCCCCCAACGCCAGTTCTTCTTGCCGCATGAAGCTCAACTTGTGAGGGAGGCGTCTTGTTTGGCATTTTTTTGGGTTTGTTTGGCATTTCGGGATTCGTGCTTCGGATTTCGCCACGAAGCAGTCCGCCGCGGCGGATCGATGGGGCATTAAGATGCGATTGCCCTGACTGTCAGTGCTCACCTTGTGGTGGCTCGGTACGCTGTCGGTTATGATCGGCAGAAGGCTCTTGCCGTCGAGCTTGCACTTCGGCAGCTCTGCGCCGCAGAGATCGAGGATCGTCGGCAGGAAGTCCGCCGCGGAGACGGCCTGGCCGCGGACGACGTTGCCCGGCAGCGCCTCGGGAAAGCTGATGATGGCCGGCACGCGGATGCCGCCTTCGTAGAACGAGCCCTTCGAGCCGCGCCACTTGCCCACGTTGCCTCCCCGCCGTTGGCGCCGTAGTTGGTTCCTACGGCTTTTAACGCCCACAACGCGACAGTTTACGAAAAGCCCTGCGTCGAGTCCAAAGTCATCGGCACGAAACGTCGGGGAACGCCCGGCGTTCCCCAGGCGTCCGCCTGCTGGACGCCTGCTGCCTGGCAGGCGGGGAGTTTTGCCCGCGTATAAAAAAAGCCGCGAGGGTTTAGTCTCACGGCCGGGCTTGGTTTGCCAAGCGTTATCCGAACAACAAGGGCGAGAGCCGCACAGGACCATTGCTGTGTCAAGTAGAGAGAGAGGCATCTCTCGGAGCAGGTTAACTAGACACGAACTTCCTGTGCGGGCATCTCGCCCTTAGGTTCGGTTGCTGCAAGTCTTTGTCTGATACTACTTTGCGAAGCAACTTGCTGCGAAGCACGAGGCCTCCTTGCCCGGCTGCGCCTCAGCGCAGCCGGGCAAGGTTTGGCCCAGTTTTGCCTTATCAGGCTCTGCGACCCTTCGACCCGCCAGAGGCGGGATCAGGCCCTTCGACGACGGCGGATCAGCGCCATCGCGCCGACCGCCAGCAGGCCAAGCGTCGCCGGCTCGGGAATCACACCGGAACCGGCGGCGCCTTCGCCGTAGTGGTCCTGCAGAATCTGCAGGTCAGTCCAGTCGACGTCGCCGTCGCCGTCGAAGTCGCCGTCGGCCAGAGCGGCGCCGCTGCCCATGCCCATGTTGGTCTTGAGGGCAATGTAGTCCGCGGCGTCAACCACGCCGTTGCCGTCGGCATCGCCAATCTGCGCCAGCGAGCGGGCCAAGCCACTGAGGAAGTAGGCCTTGTCGTTCACGGCATCGCCGTCGATGTCCGTATCTGTGCGGTACTCAAGCGTAGCAGTGCCGGTCCAATCGGGGGCGTTGACAGTGACATTCCACGTGGTGGGGATGTCGAAGCCGCCCGTGACCGCCATGATGGCGAACTTTTCCGTGGCGACGACGTCGCGGGTCAGGCCGGCGTCGATGATGTTGAGCGTAAAATCGCCGGCCTCGTCATTGTCGGTGTCGAAGTCGATGTCGCTGCCCCAGAGGATATCCCAGCCGCTGCCGGCGCCGTCGACATCGTCGGGGTCGGTGATTTCCCAGTCATAGGAGGCGCCGTCGTCCATATAGACCCTTACGCCACCCTTGTTCAACGCGCCGACGCCGTTATCGCCAGGCGCCACCGTGCCGGTCGAGAGGACCCTGGCCCAGTTGCGATAGGTGAAACGGCCCGTGCCGGACAGCGTGCCGACGACCTGGAGGGTGGCGCCATCATCGATGTAGCATTCGGTGTTGATGTTCAGGTTATTGACCAGCAGGTGGAGGTCCGCACCGCCACCGCCGAAGTTGACTTCCATCCTGGAGTTCAGCCCGGAAACCGTGAACGAGGTGTCCGACAGGTCGAACACGGGGTTGGTGACGTCCACGGCACCCCAGAACTTCAGGGCGTTACCGGAGCTTACCACGATGTCAACCGGGTTGCTGGCGTCAATGGCCTCGGAACGGATGTTCAGGGCCTTGTTGCCCGAAACCGGAGCGAAGTTGACCGGGAACGGGGTCGTCGGACTGGCACTGATGAACTGCGTGGTTTCGGTGCCTTCGATCTGCAGGCCGCCGGACTTGACGTCGATGCCCTTGGCCGTGACGTTGTGGTAAAGGTACACGGTGTTGTCGGCGGGGGTATCGTAGAAATCCGCGTCGCCGATGGAGTCGTTGTCCGCCGAGAACAAGCGGGTCGGATCTTCGCAGCCCAGACGCAGCGTCGCGTCGGGGGCGTAGATGTCGATCCGCATCGGCTGGTTGGACTTGGTCGCCGCGATGCCGATCCAGGCCGAACCGTCAATCGGGCCGTTATGGGCGTACTCGATCACCTCGCCGCCGGCGCCGCCGGCGTAGGATGAGTCACGCCAGCCGTTGCCGTTGCCGCGCCAGTAGGTGTTGAAGATGTAGCGCCCGTGGCCCAGGGCCACGTCGCTGCCGAGCGTCACGGCCTTGTAGGAACTGGCCACCCAGTCGGAGTTGGCCAGGAAGCCGGCCAGCACGGTGTTGGTGGTCAGGTCCGGGTCCTGGATGGTGCCGTCGCTGTCGCCTTGCCACTGTGCAACGGGGTTGTCCGAGTAGGTCAGGCCGGCAGCCAAACCCTCGTAGGCATCGAAGTTGTCGGTCTTATTAATACTCAGAACGCCGCGGTTGCCGAAGTGCAGCGTACCGATGTCGGCACCGGTGAAGTCGTCGGTGGGCTGATCGAACTCGCCGTTGGTGATGCTGAGCGTGCCCTGAAGGTTGCCGCCGGTCAGCGAGTTGGTGTTGACAGCCTTGCCGCCGTCGATGTTGATCGTCTGGGTGGCGTCAATCGTGCCGCCCCCTTCGAAGCGCAGGATCTCCTGTCGCTCGTAGTCGCGCGACAGGTTGAAGGTGGTGACCAGGTTGGTCTCGGAAACGCCGATGGCAGTCTCGTTGAGGCCGTTATCGAGGTCAAGACGACCAACCTTGAGGCCTGGGAACGTGATATCCGCCGTGGTGCTGGCACCGTCGCCGCGCCAGATCGCGCCGGCCTTGTTGTCCTGCTCGCTCAGGATCTGCACCTTCAGGTTGCCGGAACCGGCGACCGCGCCGAGTTCGACATTGATGTCGTTGCTGGGCGCCCAGCCGCCGAGGGCCAGGAACTTGTAGATGGTGGTCGAACCGTCGTCGCCGGCCAGGTAGGGGCCGCCGGAGCCGGTGTTGGGGACGCCGTAGCCGATGATGGCGCCGCCCAGATCGGTGCGGTTCGGGTCGGGGCCGGCCGTGGCGGCCAGGATGGCGTCCTCGACAAACGTGACGTTCTTGCCGCCGCCGCCGTAGACCGCGCCGGTCACGTCGCCGGACAGTAAGCCGCCGGCCTGGACAGTGACGGTCGGGAACGTGTTCTGGGCCGTACCGATGCGAAGTTCAGCACCAGTGGGAATCGCGCCCGGTGCGCCGAGGCCGGCATTGGGATCGCTGAGGATGACCGCGCCGCCGGTCCAACCGGCAGAATTGGTGAAGGTGATGGCACCACTCTGTACGTCAATGCTGCCGCCGCTCTGGTTCAGGTTGGTGACGGTGCCGCTGGAGGTGGGCATGAAGCGGATCACGCCGTTGACGTGGTTCAGGTCACCGATATTGGTGACGGCAAAGAACTCGTTGAGGGAACTGGTCTGGGTGCCGGTCTTCTTCGTGGTGGCGGTGTAGTCGTTGTAGAAGCGCATGTTCGACGTCCAGCCGTTGTTGCGGGGGATGTCGTCGGTAGTGAACGTGACCGGGCCGTAGTAAAAGGAGTCGCCGTTTTCCGGGCCCTTGTGGAGGGTGGCTACCAAGGGCATGTAAAAGCGCACAGTGCCCTTCTTGTAGAAGTTGATGGTGCCCAACGTGAGCGTCTGGGCTGCGGCCGAGGCATCCTCGATGCTCGCATAGCCGCCGAGGATCGTGAAGTCGGTGTTGTTGGCGGGTGGCGCGGGCGCGGCAGTGGGCGTCAGCGTGTTGCCGTCATAAATCCATATGCTGACTGTATTATTGTCCTGGGGAATCATGGTCGAGTTGGGCAGGAAGGTATCCGCGCCCTGGATGTTAATACTCGAATTGCTACCGGTAGCGGTCTTGAACCGGATATTGTTGCCATCATCCGGAATAGTGCCGAGGGGCACACCGTTGGTGTCCACCCAATTGGTGTCGGCCCAATTACCATCTACGCCCGTAAGGCCCCAGTAGTGATCCACGGCCATTGCCGGCGTTACCACGGCCAGCGTAACCGCAAGCGCGGCCGCGATGACCAAACTCAACTTTGTGTTTCTCATGAATCTCTCCTTCTTGCTAGTACTCATTGCCTGCTCCTTCTCCTGAAAAGTGCCTCTGTAAGAGACTTAACGTCAATCATAGCCACGCCTGCCGACACGACAAGCTCACGACGCGAACATGGCCCTGATAAGCAGATTTCGTGGTATAGACTTCGCGACGAGCCCGCAAGCGCGCCCGCCGAAAAGCGAAACATATCGGCCACATCAATTGCGGCCTTGCCTCCTGTCCTTGCCTTTATGGGCACGAACCTTCCCTGGCTGTCCGTGCCGGGACAATCTCAATTCATAACCTGCTACAAGACACGACTTTCACAATAAAAGACGACATGACGACAACAACATGCCCGTCTGGGCATCCCGGTCGCATCTTTCAAAGAACGAAAAAGCCGCAAGCCTGACTAGGCCTCTTACTACGACGCGCGGAACACTGCGTGTGCCGGCGACGCGATACGACATTACTTAGAGAGTCTTGAAATGATTCCCAATCGGGGTATGCAACACGCAAACCGCCGATGTATCTACTAAGTATACCACAAACCCTGGTGTTGTCCAATGATTTCCCGGCCAAAACGCAACTATCGGTCGCCCGTCCCGCCCAGCCGAACCCGACTGCGGTCGCCCGCAACGCCGATGGGAAAGGCTTGCCGACTTCCGGAACCGTGGTAGAATCATCGAAGAGGCCCATGTTGGTCGTGGACTGGTGTCCATGTGGGCGCTCTTGGTTTCGAGGCGTTTGCCATGGCTTTGCCAGACCCAGCCGTCCTTCGAAAGATGGGCGAATACTTCGCTACGGGGTATTTCGAACAACCCGAGGCTGGTCCGATGGCTCGCTGGTCGCGGGCGATGCGCAGGAGGCTGGAGTGGACCGCGCCGACGGACTACGCCGGCGGTCCGCTGCTTCCCAGCGGGCAACTGTTCCCGAAGGGCATGGGGGACAACCAACTCCTTCAGCCGAGCTACTCCTACAGTTGGGGCTGCGACTGGGCTGCGCTGACGGAGCGACTGGCACAGTCAAAGGGGCCAGAGGCGGCAACGCTGGAAGCGATGCAGGAGATCCTCCGCCAAGCCAGGCCCGATCATGGGACGATCCACGGCCCGCACATCGTCGGTGGCGCGGGCTACACGCACAGCATCCCGAACTACGGCCGGGTCCTTCGCGAAGGGCTCCGGGAGCACGCGCGGCGTGTCGAGCACGGCCTGTCGGCCGCCAGGTCTGCCGGCGACGCGGCTCGAGGGGAGTTCTACGAAGGCTTGCAGGATGTGCTGGCCGGCATTGGCGGGTGGCACGCAAGACTCATCTCGCAACTCGAGCAGTGGTCGGCCGACGATGGCGAACAGGCCCGCAACCGCGATCGTCTTGTACGGGCTCTCGCCGTCGTGCCGTTCGGCCCGGCGGAGACGTTCTTCGAGGCGATCCTGGCGTACAACCTGACATACTATCTTGACGGCTGTGACAACCTCGGGCGGATCGACCAGGAACTCTGGATGTACTACGACCGCGACGTGCGCCAAGGCGTGCTGACTCGCGACGAAGCGGTGGCGCTGATCCGGGCCTTGAATGACAACGTCGCCGACAACAATGGTTGGTCGGCGGCGATTGGCGGCGCCTCGCGCGACGGCCAGGCCGGCTACAACGAGTTGACGCGGATATGCATGGAGGCCTGCGTGTTTCGACACCGTCCCGGTTACGAACTTCGCGTCCGTCGCGACATGCCGGATGCGATGTGGCGGACCTGCCTCGATGCCCTTGCAACGGGCTGTGGCAACCCCGCTCTGTACAACGAAGAGGGCTACCTCGACGCTCTTGGCCGGGCGGACCTCGGAATTGCCGAGCAGGACCTGTGGCTGTGGAACAGCGGGGGTTGCACCGAGACGATGATCCACGGCTGCTCGAATGTCGGATCGCTCGACGCGGGGCTGAACGTGCCGTTGGTTTTCGACGGGACGCTCCGCCGCGAGTTGGCGCGGGAGGCTGGAACGTTCGAGGAACTGCTGGCGGCGTTCAAGAACGATCTGCGACTCACGATCGCCGAGATCGCCGAGATGGTCAACCTCCACCAGAAGACCAAGGCCGTCTGCCGGCCGCAGCCGATGCGGAGCCTGCTGATCGACGATTGCATCGACAGCGGGCTGGAATTCAACGCCGGCGGGGCAAGGTACAATTGGAGTGTGGTCAATATCGCCGGGCTGGCCAATGTCGTCGATTCGCTGGCGGCCCTGCGCGAAGTGGTGTTCGAGAAGAACGAGAAATCGCCGCGCGAGATGCTGGCGATTCTGGAATCAGACTTCGCCGACCTCGAGCCGTTCCGCCGCCGGCTGGGGCGATGCCCGCGATTCGGGAACGACAACCCCGCCGCCGACGACCTGGCGGAGCGGGTCGCGAGGTTCATCTTCGAGCAGTTCCGCCAGCGTCGCTGCTGGCGCGGCGGGAGGTTCCTGCCGTCGTGCATCATGTTCGAAACCTACGCCCACGCGGGTCGGGCGGTCGGCGCTACGCCGGATGGCCGAATGGCCGGCGAACCGCTGGCCGACTCGATCGGCCCCTGCCAGGGGCGCGACACCCACGGGCCGACGGCCATGCTGCGAAGTGTCGCCAGGATTCCGCTGCACCTGGCCACCGGCACGCCCGTGCTGAACATCCGGTTCGGCAAGAAACTGTTCAGCGACTCTCAAGGACGCGAGAAGATCCGCCACCTCATCCGCACGTTCTTTGACCTGGGCGGCATGCAGATCCAGGTCACCGTCGTCGACCAGGCCGTCCTCCGCGATGCGATCGCCCACCCGGATCGCCACGAGGACCTCATCGTTCGCATCGGCGGCTACTCGACGTACTTCAACCGACTCTCGGACGAACTGAAGCAGACCTTGCTCGAACGAACGGACCACGTATAAGTTGCATTCAACAATTATCGAGCAGTTGAGAGGGCGAATCGGCCCGGCGAGTAGGCCGGTTGGTTCCGCCGCGCGGCGGTGGCGCATCGCGCCAAGGAGCAGTCATGAGCGAATGTGATCCGCAGTTGCTGGCGGCCCCCGGGCTGGCCGAGCCGTTGCGGCTGTCCCTGCCGGCCGAGATCCGCCGCCTGCGGGATGAATCCCTCGCCATTCACGGTCAGCCGTGGGGGCAACTGCCCGAACTGAGCATCGCCGACGCGATGGTCTGGGCCGATCGACCCGACGACGAGCCGTGGCTCATCTGGCGGGCGAAGCGGTTCGCGGCCCGGCTGGCGATAATCCCCATCTGCGTCCAGGCCGGCGAGTGCATTGTCGGCAAGCTCGCGCTTCGCGAACCCACGAACGATGACGAGACCCGCCTGGCCGAGGCCCGCAAGGCCCTGGCGGCCGTGGCCGACTTCCCGGGCGGAGACAGCGGGCATTTCCATCCCGACTACGAGAAGATATTCCGCGTCGGGGTCAACGGCCTGCTCGAGGAGATCGACCGGCGCCAGGCCTCGAACGAATCGGCGGCCTTCTACGACGCCTGCCGGATCGCGATGGAGGGGTTCTCCGCGTACCTGGGCCGCGTGGCCGACGCGTGCGACGCCGCGGCCGGCGACGACGCGAACCTCGCCGAGATGGCCTCGATGTGCCGCGCCCTGCGCCGCCGGCCCCCTCGAAGCTTCCACGAGGCCTGCCAGTTGATGCACCTCGTACTGGTCGCCAGCTATGTCGAGGACCACGGGCTGAGCAACTACGGACGGATGGACCAGACACTGAGGCCGTTGTATGAGGCCGACCTGGCGGCTGGGCGAACCACGCCCCAGCGAGCGCTCGAACTGATCTCGATGATGTACATCCAGCTCAATTGCCTGGTCCGGCCGGCGCTTGCCCTGGCCGTCATCGTCGGCGGCCTG
>JAUWQU010000757.1 GCA_030610965.1 Phycisphaerae bacterium | reverse complement strand
CACCCAGCGAAAGAATATCGTATTTACATTTAGATTCAGCTCGTAATTTCAAGCAAGCCATAATTTCACCTCTGGAATAATCATCCATTATCAACTACCTACTACCTACTACCTACTACCTACTACCTACTACCTACTACCTATTACCTACTACCTACTACCTACTCCCCATTATCTTCTAGCTTCTTATCATCGCAGCAGAAGAGGGTTTGCGTGTCGTTGAAGATGCGAGTTAGGACCCGCCGCAGCAGGCCCTTGAGGCTCGGGTTGTCAAGCCGGCTGAGAGAGCCGGCCGCGAGCTGCTTGTAGGATTCCATCAACTTGCTCGTTCGCCTGAGAGCGTCGGTTCGCTCGAAGAGCCTGGCCATTTCCTCGGTCTGCTGGCGGAACGTTGCCCGGCGGCGCCATACGTCCTCGAGTCGCCGTCGGTCGTCGCCTTTTGCGTTCTCGGTGGCGATGGCAAGCAGGATGTTGGGCCTGTCGACGTGCGCGTCGCCGCCTTGGCCCGAACCGTTGCCGTTGGCGGCATGGAAGTCGTCGAGGTCGTCGTGGATCTGATACGCGATGCCCAGCGCCTCGGAGTACCGGCTGAGCACCTCGTGGACGTTCTCGCCCGCCCCGGCCAGCGTCGCGCCGATGTGCAACGCCACGTCAAACGCGGGGGCTGTCTTGCGACGGAAAATGTCCAGCACCTCCGCAACCGACAGCGGCGACGGCTCTCGCGCCCAGCACAGTTCGGCCCCCTGGCCGAGGCAGAGCGTGCGCTGCCCCTCGGCCGCGGCGCGGAGCATCTCGACCTTCCGGCCGCTTGCGCACCGGCATTCGGCGATGAGGCGGTATCCCTCGCCCAGCAGCAGGTCGCCGACGTTGAGCGCCACGGGCACGCCGTGCTCGGCGTGGAGGCTCTGGCGGTCGTAGCGGATCTCGTCGGCGTCCTCGATGTCGTCGTGGATCAGCGAGGCCTTGTGGAAGCACTCGACTGCTACGGCGAGTTTCCGCAGGTCGTCCGGCAAGGGCGCACCGAGATCATCGCAAAGTGCCTGGAAGGCGCAGACCGCCAGGAAGGGCCGCCACCGCTTGCCGTTGCGGGCGACCCAGTCGCGGGCGCTTTCGCAGGTGCGGCCCTCGGCGGCCACGAGCGTCTCGGCCAGCCCGGCCGGGGTGAACCAGCCGTCCACCTGCTTTCGCAGCGCGTCGAGGTCAAGCCGCCCCGTCACGTCGTCGCTGGTAACGTGAAGAGCTTCCCATAGCCAGTCGATGTCGATCGCGGTATCGCGGCAGCCGTCGTAGAGCAGCGGCACGGCCAGGCCCGGCACGGCCGCCGCCTGCATGTACGGGAATACGCGTTCCAGCACCGACAGGCAACTGACTCCGATGACCGCCTCGACCTGCCCTGTCTCCAGCAGGCTCATGACCGCGGGCGAGCCCTCGGCGATGAGTACGATGTAGCCGAGCCTCTCGGCCTCGGCCTGGAAGTCCCGGATGTTGCATGCCCCGCAGGCCTTGCACAGCAGGCCGACGTTGTCGATCTCGCCGCGGCAGGCGTCCGCGTCACGCATGCACTGAGGCATCAGAAGCAGCCTGCGGTCAAACGGGATTCCCGCGAACTGGTCTCGCCAGACCTCGTTGCTCAGCAGCACCGCCAGCCAGTCGCGCCATTGCTCTGCCGCGCCGGTCGATTCGACGATGCGGTCGCAATGCCCCCGCAACTCGTTCATGGCAAGCGGTGGGGTGGGGGCCACGGCGCGGACGTATTGCCGAACGGCCGACAGCAGCGAGTCTCGCTGGGCCTTGGTGGGCGGGATGCCCTCCTGCGCCGGGCGGCTTGCCCGCTGGGGCGGCGAGATCGGGATGGCTGGTATGGGCTTCCGCATGAATTTGCGATTCCTTGGCCCCGTGCGCCGCCGGCGCCGGGGTGGGTGTCATTGCCGGCCGGGGGCCTGGGGGGCTCCATCTCGCTGGCAGCCGCAGCCTTCGTTGCTGTCGGCTGCGTCGCTGCAATCGCAGTCGCAATCTTCGCCGCCGGCCTGGCCGCTGCAATCGCAGTCGCAATCGCAGTTGCAGGCGGCGGCGTCTGGTGCGGCTGGTTGGCTTTCACATCCCCGCGCGACGTTGTCGCCGCAGTCGCACGCGGCCTCGGTTGTGGGCGCCGGCGCGCCGGCTACGCCCAACGACATCAGCACCTGCGGGGGAATCTCGACCTGCTCGGCGATCCTGGCCAGGTCGGCCAGGCTGGGCTTGCCGCCGGCCAGTGTCGCTGCCACTGGCGCACCGGCCTTGCCTCGGTTGCGGAGAACCTGGTACACGTCGCCTCTCAAGGCTTCCTTCAGGCTCGGCTGGGCCGCGGCTTGCTCAGGCACCTCCTGGCCGTTGATCGGGCCAGTGGCGTAGTGCGGGAATATTATCGCCTCGTGCGGGCACATTCGGGCGCAGGCCGGGCAGTTGGTCTTGCACGCGGCTGGGTTGGTCACGCGAAGGCCTCCGTCGGTGGAAAACACTCCGAACAGGCAGAAGTTCGCGCATTGAAGGCATCCGGCGCAGCGGTCGTAGTCGATTACCGCGAACCACCGCACCCACGCATCGGGTTTCGGCTGGCCCATGGCGGCGCGGGCCTCGTCAGCGGCGCCGATAGCGCCGCAGGCGCACTTGCCCGAAGCGGCGATGCAAACCACGCCCTCCCCGCCGGCCAGGGCGGCTGGGACTTGCCCGGCTTCGAAGTCGCCAACGACCGCCACCGCCG
>JAUWQU010000557.1 GCA_030610965.1 Phycisphaerae bacterium | reverse complement strand
CTCTTAATCTGTGTAATCCCCCTCTCGCTTCTTCTTTGTCTTTGTTTTTCCTTCGCGCCCTCGGCGAGGGATCCCGCTGTTTCTCTTTCCTATCGTCCGAACGCCTTTCGCAGGAGGTCAAGGCTCTTCGGCACGGCGGTGTCGGGGTCTTCTCCGCCTTCGAACTCCAGCGAGATGTACCCGCGATAGTCGACCTTCCGCAGAATGGCCGCGATGCGGTTGTAGTCCAGGTCCAGCGTGTACCAGTCGCCGCCGCCGAAGTACGTCTTGGCCTGGACGAAGACCGTATGCGGCGCGATCGCATCGAGCTGCTCGTATATGTTCTCCAGGAAGTTGCCCGTGTCCATCGTCACGCGGAGATTCGGCGAATCGACGGCCTGGACGATCCGCAGCAATCCCCCGGCCGTGCGGGCAAGGCCCCAGTGGTTTTCCAGGCCCATCACCACGCCACACCGCTGAGCCGCGGGAATGCACTGGCTCAGCGCCTCGATGACCCACGGATACCCATCCTCGTCGGCGTAACCCGGCAGCGGCAGCTCGATGCCGCGATTGGCCATCAGCGCGTCGAAGCTCTCGCTCGTGCCCCATCGGCCGGTGTTGACGCGAATGGTGGGGATGCCCAGCGAGTAGGCCAGCTCGATGCTTGCGATGGTGACCTCCACGTTCCGACGGCGCTGCTGCGGATCGGGCGACAGGAAGCTCTGGTGTGTCGAAAGCCCGCAGAGGTCCAGCCCAAGCTCGAACGCCCTTCGCTTTAGCCGCTGGAGGTAGCTGGGCTCCTTGCAGTGCATTTGCACCTCCAGCAGCTCGACGCCGTCGAAACCCATCTCGGCGGCTTTTTCGATGCACTCGTCGACGGTCGGGTTGCTCTCGGCGGAGAAGTTGAAGAACGAGTACGTGGACGTCGCGATCGGGTTGGGCCGGCGGTGCGGCGCGGGCTTGGTGGTCATATGCTCTCCATGGAATATGCGCCATCCCGGCCTGGCGACCGGGCTGTCGCCCATTGTGGCAGGGCGGTCCACCGGAGGCAAGCCCGAGCCGTGGCGCTGACGGCGTTGCTTTGGGGTTGGAGTGATCTTGCCGCAGGGGTACCATGGCCGGCCGAGCGGGATGTCGTCGTGGACTCGAAGGTATCCCTCGAGGCGTACCTCGACGCCGTTGAAAGTTTCTCCGAGGAGGCCCGCGCCGCCGCGGTGGACATGGACCACCGCCTGATCGAGGACGGTCTCGAGAATCGCGTTATTCTGGCGACGCCTACCACGCTGATGGCGCTTCTTCGAGCCGTCGCCTACGGCTGGCGCCAGGAGCAGGTAGCCAAGAACGCCCAGGAGGTCAGCGAACTTGGCAGGCAACTTTACGACCGCATGAGGGTCCTGGCCGAGCACATCCAGGGCATCGGCGGCGGCTTAGCCAGGGCCAACGCCGCCTATAACAGCGCCGTCGGCTCGATGGAGGCCCGCGTCCTGCCGGCGGCCCGGCGGTTCAAGGATCTCGGCTCGGGGACCAGCGAAGACATCCCGGCCATAGCTCCAGTCGAAACGGCGCCAAGAGCATTGTCCGTGCCGGAAACAGACGCGACGGGCCAATCTCCCGCCTGACCGCCTGGCCCGCCAGAATCTGCGAAAAAAGAGATTGCGGAATAAGCTTGACTTCCTCTGCGATGGTCAAGATCATGTACTCTTGATTGGGCTGGCGGTTATTGAGGAAGGGTTCCTCACGTCGTCGGCAGACGCGGTTGGCAACCGTCGTCGTTTGCTGCTTGCACCCGGGTTTCCCGCCAATGTGAGTGTTTGTACTTCACCGTAGCGGATAAGTTTTCTTGGATGATCACGCTAGCGAATCCCATCTGCTGAATTTGGAAAGAGCACAATTATGGCAACAGGTAAGGTGAAGTGGTTCAACGAGACCAAGGGTTTCGGGTTCATCACTGGTGACGACGGCACCGACGCGTTCGTTCATCACGGCGACATCCAGGGCGAAGGCTTCAAGACCCTCGCCGAGGGCGAGTCAGTGACGTTCGACATGACCGAAGGCCCCAAGGGCCCCAAGGCCATCAACGTCCAAAAGGCCTAAGACCGGCCCCGAGACGTGAATCACAAGTGAAAAAGGCGCCGTCTCCGCGACGGCGCCTTTTTCACGCGCCCGTGTCGGCGACATGCTCCACAGCTCCGACGGGGCCCCCTGGAGCGCGACCTTCTTCCTGTCGGGGGATTCCTGGGGCCACCTTCGATAACTCCGGACCTGAATCCATGCATAGGAATCCCGATTCGGTTTGCCTGCCGGCGTTATTAAGGTAATATCGATCCGGCCGCCCTGGTAGCGGCGAGTCAAACGCACTTACTTGTGGGGGGACGGATGGAACAGGGCATCATGATTGAAAAGCTGACGTTGACGAAGAAGCTGGCGTTTTGCCTTCTGTTGGTCCTGCCGGCTTGGGTTTCGGCTCGCGGCGACGTGGCCCAGCTCGCCAGGAGTTCCGGCGTCAAGGGCGGGCTGGTGGTCCACCTCGGCTGCGGCGACGGGAAGGACACCGCCAAACTGCTGCTCGACCAGCGCTACCTCGTTCACGGCCTTGCCCGCACCGAAGTGGAGGCTCAGGCCGCCCGGAAGAACGTGCTGGACCTCAAGCTCTACGGCAAGGTCTCCATCGGCCTCTGCGACGGCAAGAGCCTTCCGTACACCGACGACCTGGTCAATCTGCTTATCGACTCGACCGGCTCCAAGGTGCCCGAGGCCGAGATAATGCGGGTGCTTGTGCCCGGCGGGGTCGCTTTTGTCGACGGCAGAAAGATCGTCAAGCCCTGGCCGGCGGACATCGACGACTGGACGCACTACCTTCACGGGCCGGACAACAACGCCGTCGCCCAGGACACGCGCGTGAACACCCCGCGGTCGATCCAGTGGGTCTCCGAGCCGCGCTGGGGCCGGAGCCACGAGGAACTCGCCAGCATGAGCGCGGCCGTGTGCTCCAAGGGCAGGCTGTTCTACATCGTCGACGAGGCCCCGCTGGCCTCTATCCGTTACCTCGGCGACTGGAAGCTCGTCGCCCGCGACGCCTTCAATGGCACGCTGCTGTGGAAGAAGCCCATCGGCCCGTGGACCGACCACCTGCGCCACTTCCGCAGCGGCCCGCTGGACCTGCCTCGCCGCCTGGTGGCCGTGGGGGATCGGGTCTACGTCACGCTCGGGCTGGACAAGCCCGTGGCCGCATTGGACGCCGCGAGCGGCAAGGTCATCCGCGAGTACACCGGCACGCAGGCCACCGAGGAGATCATATTCGACGACGGCGTGCTGTACCTTGGCGTCGGCACCAGCGAAATCGACCGCCGCGGCGGGGGCCTGTCCGGCCGGGGCGAGCCGGCGCCGACGAGCTTCAGGTTCATCGCCGCCGTCGATGCCGCGACGGGCAGGCAACTCTGGAAGAAGGACTTCGCCCGCGCCGAGTTCCTCCTGCCGCAGACGCTGGCGGTAAGGGGCTCGCGGGTGTACTACCAGAGTTCCGCCGGTGTCGCCTGCCTGGACGCGCGGTCCGGCAGCCAGCAGTGGCTTTCGCCGCGCCAGACTCCGTCGAGGCGGATGAGCTTCTCGGCGCCGACGCTGGTGGCGACCGACGAGGTCGTTCTTTGCGCCGACCGCGAACCCGGCAAGACCGAAAACGACGCGCCCTCCAAACGCGCCGTTGCCTGGGGCGTGCATGGCTGGAACGAGGCTGG
>JAUWQU010000037.1 GCA_030610965.1 Phycisphaerae bacterium | reverse complement strand
GTTCGAAAGGCCGGTGCGGGGTTGGCTGGCCGCGGCGATAGTCTGCATGATGGCGTCGGAGTTGGCGTTCACCGGGTACGTTGGCGTGTACGACGTGACAAACCAGTTGGCGCACATCATCAAGCTCGTCGCGTTCTACTTCGCTTACAAGGCCCTGGTCGAAACGGGCCTGCGCAGGCCCTACGACCTGCTCTTTCGAGACCTCCAGGCCAGCCGCGCCAGGCTGGCCAAGGCGCGCGACGGGCTGGAGCTTCGCGTCGAGCAGCGCACTGCCGAACTCCGCCAGGTGGTCGATAACCTTATGCTCGAGGTCAAGGACCGCCTGGCCGCGGAAAAAAGGCTCAAGGAGAGCGAGGAACGGTTCCGCCTGATCGCCGAGACGATCCAGGACGTATTCTGGATAAGCACGCCCGGCATGGCGAAAATGCTCTACGTCAGCCCCGCCTACGAGAAAATCTGGGGCAGAAGCCGCCAGGGCCTCTACGAGAATCCCGAGTCGTTCATGGAGGCCGTCCACCCCGCGGACCGCGCTCGGATAATCGCCGGCTCGGCCCACAACAGCGACGGGCGGTGGGACTTCGAGTACCGAATCGTCCGCCCGAACGGGACGGTTCTCTGGGTGCGCGACCGCGGCTATCCGATTTGTGACGAACAGGGCAATCAGACTGGCATGGCCGGGACGGCGACGGACATAACCGCCCGAAGGTTTCGCGAGGAAGACCTGGCCGAGAGCCAGGCTCGCCTTGCCAAGGCCCAGGAAATAGCCCAACTGGGCAACTGGGAATGGGAAATCGCCTCCAACGAGCTTTGGTGGTCCGACCAGATATACCGCATCTTCGGCACGACGCCGGATGAGTTCGAAGCCACGTACGACGCGTTTCTGTCCTTCGTGCATCCCGACGACCGCGCCGCGGTCGCCTCGGCCGTCAAGGAGTCCCTGGGCTCGCTGGCGCCCTACAACATCGACCATCGAATTATCCGCCGCGACGGCGCCGAGCGTGTCGTCCACGAGTCCGGCGAAGTGGTACGCGACTCAGACGGCAAGCCGATTCGCATGTCCGGAACCTTCCAGGACATAACCCAGCGAAAGCAGGTCGAGGCCGAACTCCAGGAAAGCGAGCAGCGATACCGCGAGTTGGTGGAGCTCTCGCCGATCGGGATCATGGTCTCCGTCGAAGGCGAGATAGTCTTCGTCAACCCGGCGGCAGTGTCCATTCTTGGCGTTTCCCGGCCGGGAGAGCTTGTCGGCAGGAAGGTCGAGGACCTCGTCCACGCCGATTATGCCAGTATGGTCCGCGACCGCCTTCGACGGGTCCGTGAGATAAGGACGGAACTGCCGCTGACCGAAATCCAGATGTCCAAGCCCGACGGTACGCTGGTCGTGGTGGAATCCGCCTCAGCCTTCGTGATGTACAAGCAGAAGCCCGCCGTTCAAACGGTCTTCCGGGACGTGACGGAACGAACTCGCCAGAAGGCGCTTATCGAACGGGAGCGGCAGCGGCTCTTCTCCGTGCTGAACATGCTGCCGGGCTACGTGAGCCTCATCGGCCCGGACTTCTCGGTGCGATTCGCCAACCACCGTTACCTCGACACCTTCAGCGAACCCGGCAACCGGCCGTGCCACATGATCCAGTGTGGCCGGGACAAGCCATGCGACGACTGCCCGCTTCCGCGGGTGTTCCGAGAGAACCGCGCCCTGGAATACGAGTGGACCTCTCCGGAAGGGCAAACCTACCGGACGTGGGCGTACCCGTTCTCTGACATGGACGGCAGCTTCGTGGCCCTTACTCTCGGCCTGGACGTAACGGAACGGAAGGCCCTGGAAAAGCAGGTCATCGATGCCAGCGAGATCGAGCGCCGAAACATTGGGCGGGACCTGCACGACTCGCTCGGCCAGGAGCTGACCGGGCTGGGCCTGCTGGTGGAATCGCTGGTCAAAGACCTGGCCTCTAGCATGCCGGAAAAGGCCGCTCTCGGCGAGCAGATAGTCAAGCTGATCCGCTACGCTGTTTCGCAGGTCCGGGCGATGTCCAAGGGCCTGGACCCGGTCAGCCTTCGCGGCGGCGGGCTTGCTTCCGGTCTGAGTGATCTGGCCGAGAACGTCCGCAAGCAAAGCGGCATCGAATGCGCGTTCCATTGCGACGACGGCGTGGGGGTCGAGGACGAAGCCGCGGCCACGCACCTTTACAGGATCGCTCAGGAGGCGGTCAACAATGCCGTCAAGCACGCCGATGCCTGCCGGATCTCGATATGCCTTGCCAACGACGACTCGGGCATTCGTCTGACTGTCGAGGACGACGGCCAGGGCCTTCCCGGTGGCACGGAAGACGTTAATACTGGAATGGGAATGCGAACAATGCACTACCGCGCCAGCGTCCTGGGCGGTACGCTGGACGTGGCCGCCGATGGCGGCGGAACGAGAGTAACGTGCTTCATACCCGCTTCGCGCGTTTCGCAACGGGGAGACATTAGCGAATGGGCCCCAGGAAAGCCATGAACACCGAAAACGACAAGACTCGCGTTCTGCTTGTTGACGATCATCCCATCGTTCGGCAGGGGATCGGCCTGCTGTTGGCCCAGGAGCCGGACATGATGGTCTGCGCTGAGGCCGAGACGCCGGCCGAGGCCCTGGCCGCCATAGCCGCCCACAAGCCCGACGTGGCCGTGATCGACCTTACGCTGCGGGATGGCCTGGGCCTCGAGCTCATAAAGGACATCCGAGTGCGCTTCCCCAAGCTGCTGTCGATGGTGTACTCCATGCGGGATGAATCTTTCTACGCCGAACGCGTCCTGCGAGCCGGCGCCCGCGGGTACGTCACCAAGGAAGAAGGCGGAAAGACAGTCATCGAGGGCATCCGAAAGATACTCACCGGCCAGATATTCCTCAGCGAGAAAATGGCGTCGAAGATGATCGGCCAGTTCGTCGGCGGCCCCACGCAGTCTCCCGGCGACTCGATCGGCAACCTCACCGACAGGGAACTGGAGGTCTTCGAACTGATCGGCCAGGGCCTGCCGACCCGCGAGATCGCCGAAAGGCTGCATCTTAGCCCCAAGACGGTCGACTCCCACCGCGAGCACATCAAAGAGAAACTCAAGATCGACAACGCCACCAACCTGCTCAAGCACGCCATCGAATGGGCGAACTTTCCCAAGGGCGGATGACGGCCCGTATCACGGCCAATCCCAGCATGGCCAAGAGTCCCTCTTCGCTGGGGATAGGGAAAACCCCCTATTCTGCTTTCGGCCGACGGATTCCCAACCGCCGCTGAGGCCGTATCGGCCCGCAAGAACTCTCTCTAATCATCGCTGGCGGGCTTGCAAGGGCTGTTCTTAGCTCACGCCCCGCCTTGGCGTTAGGGCATATTCCTGGTCCGGGTTCATCCTGGTTATGGGGGATTTCCCCATGACGACCGGATTCTCCCGGTGCTTCTAAAGGGGGCTCTCCTCGATTGATGGCGCCTGCTCTGGCCATCATACTTACTTGGTAAACAGGCTCATTGGTGACGGTGAGCCGAAAAAGGAGTCGGAAAGCATGATCAGCACGGTTCCGGAAAACTCGCCCAGAAAACGTTCCGCCAGAAACGCCAAAGCGCCGCAGGCCAGGCGGGCCGCCGGCAAGAAAGCCGCGGGCATCTTGCTCGAAAGCCCCGACTACGTTTACCACAAGGCGTTCGCTGGCTCGGACGCCGAGCAGGCACTCTGGGGAAAGGACAGTCTGGAGATACCCGTCGCCCACTACGCGCTCAGGCCCGCCATCGATGGTGATAAACCTCCGGCGGCCGGGAAGCTTCCTCGCCTTTCGGCCGACCAGGAGAAGACCCTCTTCCTTCGCTATAACTACGCCAAGTACCGCCTGGCCAACCTGCTGCAGGCACGGGGCGAAGGCCGGCCTGCCAAGTTCCGCCGGGAGGTAGACCAGTGGCGCCTCCGGGCCCAGCAGACCCGCGAGAAGCTCGTCCACGCCAACCTGGCCCTGGTGCCCAGCATGGCCAAGCGGATGTGCGGCTCGGACCTGGAATTCGCTGAACTCGTTTCAGAAGGGCACCTTGCGATTCTTCGCAGCGTCGAGAAGTTCGACGTTTCCCGGGGTTTCAAGTTCTCGACCTACGCCTGCCGGGCCATCCTGGCGTGCTTCAGGCGAATGGCCGGCAAGGCCCGCAGGAACTCCGCACGGTTCCCCGTGGCTTTCGTCCCGGAGATGGAACGAAGCGATTTCGAGGAGCGATACCACGAGCAGCAGCATCGGGACGCCGTGGACATGGTTCGCGAGGTACTCCACCGCAACCTCGCCAACCTCAGCGAGGTGGAGTTCCGGGTCATCCAGGAAAGGTTCACGATGACCCAGGACGGCAAGCGGGCGACGCTCGGCCTGATCAGCCAGGGCGTCGGCCTGTCCGTCGAAGGCGTTCGGCAGATAATAAAGAAAGCGCTGTCCAAGATAAAAATATCCGTAGAGGCCCAGTTGACCGCCTGAGCAGCGGCTGTCGTACCTACCGTCAGGTGAAGTGAGTGGTAAAAGGTGTTGGCGTGCAAAGTCTGTATGTCGGCGTAAACAAGCCGGTCGATCCCCGCAACCTCTCGGACCTCGAGAAGAAGCATATCCCCGTCATCACCGCGCCGCAGAGGGTCAAGAGCGATGAGTACTTCGACGTGCAAGTCGAGGTAGGGTCGATGATCGCCCACCCAAACGAGTATGGGCACTTCATCCTGAGCATCGACCTCTACGCCGGAGAAGCCTTCCTTGCCAGGGCGAACCTGACCCCCGTCCAGACCGCCGCGAAAGCTGCGTTCACCGTCAAGCTCCAGAACCCCGCCAGAGAACTTCTTGCCTATTGCACGTGCAACCTGCACGGCTGCTGGGTCGGCCAGAGGAATATCGTAGTGGACGCGTGAGCCTGGCTACGAACGCCTCACCACGGCCGCGCCGTCCATCTCGAACAGCAGGTCGCTGCGGCAGACGTCGGCCATCACTGGCACGCCCGCAATATCCTCCAGCCCCCGCTCGGCGAGGACCTCGTGATAGGTCGGCACGTACTCGGGAAGCTTGACGAAGCACGTCAGGTCGCACAGGTCCCCCAGGGAAGCGCCTTCCTGGGCGATAAGCGCCTCCACGACGTCCAGCGTGTCGTTCATCTGGGCCTTGAAGTCGCCGATGTGCATCGTCACGCCCGCCTCGTCGATCGCGGCCGTGCCGGAAAGGCTGATCCACATCGCCTGCGGCATTCGGATGACAGCGCCGCGAGAAAAGGCCGAGCCGTACTTGAAGGCGTCCTTCTGCTTGCGGTTGCTCATCTGGTTGATCTCTATCGCGCTGTCCGGCGAAATCTGCGCCGACAGCAGGTCCATGGTGATCGCCGCGCCCGCCGGCGTGGCGCCTTCGATGCCCGTGCTGGCCGGCAGAAGAATCGACTTGCCGTTGGTGTCGGATGGATCGGGCATGAGGCCGAATTGCCCGTACTTGGCAGTACGCACCTTATTGAAGTCGTCGTACCAGGCGAGGATCCTGTCGATATACAGCCACGTGCGGGCAACGCTGCGGTAATCGGTGTTCTGCGTGCGAAGCAGTTCGTTGGCCCGGCCGAACATCCGGTCGGCCTGGGCGTTTCGATCCTCGTCGGCGAGTTGCCCCTTGCCGTTGAGGTTCTGGAGCAGAAGGAAAGTCGCCCCTGGCCGCTTCCAGCCCCGTCCGCAAGGCAGGCCGGCATCGTCGCGGACAACCCACACGTCTTGCGGCCTGGCCGGCTTGACGGCCATCAGGTTGACACCCGCTAGCCCGGCGCCCCAAAGCGGATTGCCCTGAAGATACGTTACGGGCGTTGCCGGATCGACTCCCTTGAGAGCCAACTGCGCGGCGCGAACATTGAGAATCGCGTCGTGATCCGACAGCGACCCGAAGACTCGCTCCTGAACGGTGGCCATCCCGCGATCGGACAGCAACTCGCCCACGGCCTGGTAAACGTCCTCGGCGGCCTGGCGGGCGTCGGTCTGCTGGGTGACCGTCGCGGTAATGAATGCCTGCTGCGAGTCAACCGGAGTGATGTACAGCCGGGCTGATCCATGCGTTTGAATGGTCTTGCTGCTCATGAATGCGCGCTTTCCTTGCTCAAGGCACAACGATTCCCTCTGACACGCCTTCACTGTTGAACGACCAACCCCCGCGGAGGTAACGGTCCAACTGCGAGTAAGTCGGCGGTTTTTTTCGCTTTCTTCAGCCTGTCGCCGCGGCGCCGACTTCGCCTTGCCGCATTGAGTTTCGCGGGTCCTCGGCCAGAGCCGAAGACACGGGCGGCCACCTCACGATGATAAGGATAAGGTAGCGGCCTTACCGCACTGCCTCGCCCGCGCGGGGTCCGGGTGAGCGGCAGGATTGGTCATTCTGAGCCATCGGAACAGCATACTTCCGGCTATGCCTCGCGGCGGCAAATCCGTCGTAAAGATGACGCTGCCGGCCTGCGTATCCGGCGGGGCGGGTCCGGCCGGGGGGATTTGCCGCACAGAAGGCAAAAATATCCGCCAGGCATTTGCAGGAGATTCGCGCAAAGATTCTCAGGCCGTTGAAGGGGCAAACCGCTCCCTCAGCGCCGACCGATGGAGCGAATCACAGCGGGATCCGGGTTGGCGTGCAGGCGGTAGCTCGATGCCTGGGCCTCTTATAAGACACGGCAATACAAATACTTGTGCCCATAGCTGTCCGATCCCGGCGTCGTCGGCACTGCTATTGCGGTATCTCGGGGCGCTACCGACAGGCTTCAGAAAAAGCCTGCCGGGCTTTGGTTTTGGCTAAAGTCAGGCAGAAAAAAAACGGCATATCGTCGAAAAAAGAGGATGTAGGGGCTTGACAGATCACAAGTCGGCGGTAGAATACAAGAGCGTAGGAGTAAGAGGTAAAGGAGAGTCGGCAGCATCCAGGCAACTTTCCGCGCTTGGCGGGTTGTTTGGGACGTTTTTGCCGGCTAGCCCAACTCTATCGAACGGAAACAGAGGCAAGGCATCTCTCGGAGCAGGAAATAGGAGACGAGGATCATGCGTAATAGACGACTGTTGACCTTGGCTGTCTTGGTTGTCGCGCTCGGTTTTTCCGCAGGCGCTCAGGCGGAAATCGCGGTCGTGACCTTGATTCAAGACGCGGACGGTGCGGGCACCCTGGCCGTTAACCTGCGCATGTGGGGTGACGGAGGCGTCGGGGTCGCCGCCACCAGCGCGGGCTTCCTTGACTTCGCGATCAAATCGATCAGCGCTACCGGCGGCGTGGGGTCCACGACCAACATGTCGCCTTTCGGTTCGGTGACCGATGGAACCGACACGGTTGACGCCGGGTTCTCCTCGATCCGCGGCGATGGCGCTACGCCCGACTTCGGCCCCGTGGGCCTTCAGCCCGTCGCGTATGGCCCCCGCGCTGGCGATCCCAACGGCACCAGCTATGCCCTCGAGAACGCGGCCGTCCTGCTCGGCGTGGGCACCACCGACTACACTGGCGGCGCGCCTGCGTCCGGCAGTTGGGCGGCTCAACCCGCCAACTATGACGCCGACACCGAGATCATCGTTGGCACGTACACAGGCACCGCGATTGATCTGACCACGTTCGGCACGATTTCCTTCTCGGTCCTGGACCCCGGTGCGTTCAGCGGCCCGCTCGGCGACCCGATTTCGGGCCTTGGCGCCTTCGGCGACTCGGTCACCGGCGTCGTGGTTCAGACCACCTGGATGGTCGGCGGCAATGACGGCGGTAATGCCCTCTCCACCAGTGCGACCAATCTGCGAGTCGAGGCCGGTAGCGTCATCCTCGGCGGCAGCTACAACAGCGGCACCACGGGCGACGCCCGAGTCGCCAACGTGACCGTTCAGGTTTCCGACCCCAACGTCAGCCTGACGTTCGGCGGCACCGGCATCCACGTGCTCGCCGGCCTGGACATCCAGCAGGGCAACGATGGCACCCAGGACGTCGACATCGCCGACGCCCGCCTCAACGTGTACGGCGGTGATCTGGGTACCACGCAGGCCGCTATCAATGGCATGCTTGGTGTAGGCGATGGCCTCTATTCCTCGCAGGTCGACCCGCCCGCCGCGGTCACAGAGGTTCTCGTCGTGTCCCAGGCGGATGACGACGATGCCGACACCGACTTGGACCACGTTGCCGTTGTGGCGACCGTCAACGGCGACATAAACCTTGATCGCATAGTCGATGCCTTCGACTTCGGCGTCCTGCAGGGCAAGTGGCAGCAAGCAACGACTGTCTGGACCCAGGGCGACCTAAACAATGATGGCATAGTTGACGCCTTCGACTTCGGCGTCCTGCAGGGCAACTGGCAGGATAGCTACGTGGCCTCCGGGGGCGTTGTGCCGGAGCCGGCCACGATGGCCCTGCTGTGCCTCGGCGCCGTAGGACTTCTCCGTCGCCGCAGAAAGTAAAGAAAAACCACTTGACAAAGTCGGTTCTTCTGGTTAACATATTAGTGGATGGTAAGCCTAGGCGAGCCCGCGTGAGGCACGCAGAGGAATAGAAAAGAACCCGATCAGTAGCTTGCTGGCGGGTGGAGGAAATAGTGATGGAAACCAAACAGACAAGGGAGAACAGGAAAATGCGTTTAATCACTGTCGCTACTGCCGCAATGTTGGTGGTGCTTGCCGGGGCCGGAATCGCCGGCGCAAGTATCGTAACGATCACGATAACACTGGATAACCCCGCGGTGAATCCCGGCGAGAGCACCCCGTACACGGTCAAGGCCATAGTCACCGACAACTACCAGCCGTTCCCGGAATACGCAGACTACGACCTGAAAGGCGGCCTGGCCTCGTTCCTTGTCAATATGAACTACTCTTCGGCCAACGGCGGCCTTGCCCATCACGCGGAAGGCTCTGGCCCTCCGCCCCTGTTCCTGCCCAACGGCAAGGCGGCCGCGGCGATCCAGTCGCCGTTCACGGCCCTGACCCAGAACGGCGACATCGTTCCCGGTAGCGGTGGGAACGGTGGCGTCAAGAACACCTTCGGTACCCAGCCGCTCATCAGCCCAGCAAATGGGTTTGACTACGTCGGCAACCCCCCCGGCTACCAGACCATGGTCGGATACGAGACGGAAGTGGTGTTGTTCACGGGCACGATTGAGGCCGTGGCGGCCGGCACTGTGGACATCGGCCTGGGTTGGGTTCCCAATGCTGGCGACCCCACCATGGCGGTTTACAAGCTGAATACGTTAACGGGTGCCTACTCTGGGCAGCCTGATACGGTCGTCCTCAATGGCGCCACGTTGACGATCATCCCCGAGCCGACCACGATCGGTCTGCTTGGCTTCGGCATTGTCTCCCTTCTCATGAGGCGTCGTCGGGCCTTAAGTTAGTAGATCCTTAGATCTCCCTAAAGGCGGTCTCCATCACGGAGACCGCCTTTTTTGCGCGGACGGAGAAAGGCCCCCTGCTGTCGATTCGACCTGCACCCGATGGACCGTCACCCAGGGATTGCTATTCCTGGGCTTCCGGTTGGTCTTGTCCGCGAAGGGATACCGCTCGTGGTGCAGGAGTCTCCGGAACGTTCCATGGTTTCAGGGGTGGGGGAGCAGTCCTCCCGAATGTCATGTGCCGCGATCGTGAGAGAACCCCAAAGCCCAGGGATAGCAATCCCTGGGAAGCAAATCGGGGGCGACGTTTCGTATTGCCTCGGACCCCGGTAGAGAGCCCCCCGGGCTCAACGACAAACAGCGACACGGTTACTGTGGAAAAATTGTGCAGCGCAGAGAGGTCAGGCTTGCCCGGGGCCCAATGGTGTGCTGGCCCGGGACGGTGAGCAAGAAAACGTGGCACGGGCAACCCCGAAGGGATGCCCGTGCCACGGTGCGAAGAAGTTTTGTACGGGTTCTTACAGCCGCCAGGGGGCCCGCAGTGCCCGTCGGAGCATGCGGCTGGCCTGGTCGTCTCCGAGGATAACTTCCTTCTGCCAGTCCCACTTGATCTTCCGCCCGGTGCGGATGGCGATGTCGGCCAGGTGGCTGATCGTGTCGGACCGCACGGCGTCGTCGATGTCGCTTACCGGCTTGGCGCGGGTCTTGACGGCGTCGATAAAGTTCTGCCCGTGGTGGCCGCTGGCGGTCAACCGCTTGGCGTCGGGGCCCAGGCGGGTCTTGATCAGCGACTCCGGATCGCTCTTCAAGCCGCCTCGGCTGACGCTGATGCTGCCCTTTGTGCCCGTGAAAATCGTCAGGTCACCGCCGTGCTTGAAGATGAACTCGACGCCGCTTGCGTACTTTCCGCGGATGTCCCACGTGGTGACGGTGTTGAAAAGGCCCTTGGTGGGGATCACGCCGGTGCCCTCGTACTCGACGGCACCGCCTGCTCCGGCCTTAGCGGCCAGACGGCGATGTCCAGCGGGTGGGCGCCCCATCCGCCGAGGAAGCCGATGGAGTTGTCGTAAACGAACCAGGACCCCCCACTCGTGCAGCGGTCCTTCGTGTACGGCGAAACCGGGGCCGGGCCCAGCCACAGGTCGTAATCGAATCCCTCGGGAACGGGAATCTGCTGCGTGGACCCGCCGGACCTGCCGCCGGGTGCGTGGACCTCGATGCTCTTAAGCTCCCCGATGACCCCGTTGAGCACCAGCTCGCAGCCCAGGCGGCAGTGCGCGCTGGACCGCTGCTGCGTTCCGTACTGGAAGACGCAGCCGTGCTGCTTGATGGCCGCACGGGCCTTCAGGTCCCAGTCGAGGCACAGGCCCAGGGGTTTCTCGACGTACATGTCCTTGCCCGCCTTGGCGGCGGCAATGAGAATCGGCACGTGCCAGTGGTCCGGCGTGGCGATGACGACGGCGTCGATGTCCTCGCGAGCCAGCAACTCGCGGAAGTCGTGGTGCGGCTTGCAGATCTTGCTGCCGGCCCGTGCGTTGATCCTTGCGGCCGTCTTCTCGCGCCGGTCAGTGAACGCGTCGGCCGTGGCGATGCTCTGGCAGCCCTTGAGGCCCAGGAAGCCGTTGAGCAGGCCTCCTCCTCGCCCGCCGACGCCGATATGGCCTATCGCGACGCGTTCGCTGGCGGCCGGCACGCCGTCGGCGCCCAGTGCCGCTGATGTTATGACGTACGGTGCGGCGGCCGCGCCCGCGGCCAAGCCCGCGGTGTTGCGAAGAAACGCCCGCCTGCTGACTTTACGCTCTACTGCTTTCATGATTTGCTCCATTGCTTGAGTCTCTCGACCGATTTCTTGACGTTGTCGGACCCGGCGATCTCCAGGGTCGTCGGCCCGTCGAAGCCCACGTCTTGCAGTGCCTTCACTATGGGCGGCAGGTCGATAACGCCGTCGCCCAGGGGGATCGTCGCCATCCCGCAGCC
>JAUWQU010000604.1 GCA_030610965.1 Phycisphaerae bacterium | reverse complement strand
ATGGTCACCGACGGGCGGGTTTCCGTCAACGGCGAACCCGTAACGTCGCTGCCGGTGTTCGTAGACCCCCAGGTCGACCGGATATTCATCGACGGCAAGGCTCTCCGCCGTCGCGGTCAGCAGATGGTCTACTTCCTGCTGAACAAGCCGCGCGGCGTCGTCTGCACGTCCGACGACCCGCAGGGCCGCAGGACGGCCGTCGACATGGTGCCCGAAATGCCCGGCGTCCGCGTCTACTGCGTGGGCCGGCTGGACCTCGACTCGACGGGCCTGCTGATACTGACCAACGACGGCGAGCTGACCGACTATCTCACGCACCCGCGATACGGCGTGTCGGCGACGTACGTCGTGGAGATCAACGGCCAACTCACGGGCGAGGATATCGACGCGTTCAAGCACGGCGTGTACCTCGCCGGCCGGCGGACCATGCCGGCCGCCCTGAAGATCCTGAACAAGTCGCCCGAGCGCAGCCGCTTGCAGGTGACGATCAGCGAAGGCCGGAATCGGGAAATTCGGCGAGTCCTTCTGAAGTTCGGAGTGAAGGTCAGTCGGCTCCACCGCGTCGCCATCGGCCCGATCACCGACCGCGGCGTGAAGGTCGGCAACTTCCGCACCCTGACGCCGGCGGAGGTAAAGAAACTCATGCGAGCCGGGGCCGTGCCGTACGAGAAGAAAGCGACTACCGCTCCTCGCAAAGGGCGAGGAAAACGCTGAGAAGACATTTTTTTTAGCAGGGATGCAGGGGATGCAGGGGTAAAAGAAGAAGAAACGGTTTAGGCAAAGATAAACGCAGATAAAGCTAGATATAAAAAAGCGTTATATTCTATCCGCGTTCATCTTTGCTCAACACTTTTTCTTCTACCCCTGCATCCCCTGCATCCCTGCCAAAAAAGTTGTTCGGTGCCCACGTCAGGTATGGTAATCGGCGTTGATGGCGACGTACTCGCGCGACAGGTCGCAGGTCAGGGCGGTAAACTTGCCTTTGCCAAGGCTCAGGTCGCAGGCGACGTTTACTTCGTTGCCGGCCAGGTGGGCCTGCACTTTGGGCAGATCGAACTTTCTGCCGGTGCCGCCTGAGAAAATCAGCACGCCGCCAATGCGGATCTTAAGCTGGCCGGGATCGACCTTGGCGGACGACTTGCCCAGGGCTGAGGCGATTCGGCCCCAGTTGGGGTCGCCGCCGTGGATCGCGCACTTCAGTAGCGGCGAGTCGGCCACGCTCCTGGCGGCGATCTTCGCCTCGGCATCGCTGCGGGCGCCGGTGACGGCTATCTCGACGAGCTTGGTGGCGCCCTCGCCGTCGACGATGACCGATCGGGCCAACTCGTAGCAGACCTCGGCCAGCACGGCGGCGAACTTGGCGTAATCCCGCGTGGCGAGCGTCAGCGGCTTGTTGCCCGCCTTGCCGGATGCGAACACTGCCACGGTATCCGACGTGGACGTATCGGAGTCCACCGTGATGGCGTTGAAGCTCCGCTGGCAGGCGGCGACCAGTGCCCTGCGAAGGTTTGTCGGCGCGATGGCGGCGTCGGTGGTTATCAGAGCGATCATCGTCGCCATCGACGGGGCGATCATGCCCGAGCCCTTGACGATGCCCGCGACGGTGACCTTCTTGCCGCCGATGAGCGTCTGGATGACGGCGGACTTCTCACGCGTATCGGTTGTCATTATGCCGCGAAGGGCCGCGGAGTCGCACCTCTGCCCAAGTCGCGCCCCGGCCGCGGCGATTCCCTTGCGAACCTTGCCCATCGGCAGGCGTTGGCCGATGATGCCGGTCGATGCGACGAGCACCTTCTCGGCCTCGCATCCCAGCAGTTCGCCCGTCAGCCGGGCCATGGCCTCGGCGTCGGCGATGCCCCTGGGGCCGGTGCATACGTTGGAGCATCCGCTGTTGACGACGATGCCGCGTGCCTTGCCCGCACCGCGAGGGAGGATCCGCCGCAGCCAGAGCACCGGCGCGCCGACAACCTGATTGGTCGTGGTCATTATCGCGACCGAGGCGTCATCCTCGCAGGCCAGGATGGTCAGGTCCTCCTGGTCGGTGGACTTGATCCCGCAATGAACCGCGCCGGCCGAAAACCCGCCGGGCAACGTGATGTGACGAATTCTGCTCATGCGACCTTCTCTTCTCTCTAGTAAAGCCCCGCCGTCTCTTCCAGGCCGAACATCACGTTCATGTTCTGCACGGCCTGGCCGCTGGCGCCCTTGATGAGGTTGTCCAGGGCGCTGAAGAACATAACGTGGCCCTTGGCGACTCGGGCGGCTACGTCGCAGAAGTTGGTGTAGGCCACGTACTTCGTCGCGGGCAGCACGTCGGTGCGGACGCGGACGAAGGGCTTGCGGGCATAGGCGGCCTGGAGGCATTCGGTGAGCTGGGCCTCGGTTACGTCGCCGATCGGCCGGGCGTAGATGCTGCACAACATGCCGCGGTCCATCGGGCACAGGTGCGGCTGGAACAGCAGTTCGACGGCCTGGCCGGTAAGGTCCGAGAGCGTCTGCTCCATTTCAGGCATGTGGCGATGGTTGCCCACGCCGTATGGGCCGAAGTTCTCGTTACAGTCAGGGAAGTGGAACTTTGGGTGCGGCTTTCGCCCTGCCCCCGATACGCCGCTGATGGCGTTGGAGACGATGCCGGTCGGCTCGACGAGCCCCGCCCGGATAACAGGCGCCAGGGCAAGGGCCGTGCAGGTGGGGTAGCAGCCGGGGTTGGCGATCAGCCGGGCCGTGGAAATCTGCTCGGCGTAGAACTCCGGCAGGCCGTAGACGGCCTCGGCCAGGTGCTGCTTGTCGGTGTGGGGGCAGTACCATTTTTCATAAACGGCCGCGTCGCGGATGCGATAGTCGGCCGACCAGTCGATAACGCGCAGGCCGACGTCCAGCAGGGTTGGGACATAATCCATGGCCACCTTGTGGGGCACGCAGAGCATTGCGACATCGGCGCCCATGTCCTTCAGCCGGTCCGGCTCGAACAGTTCCTGATCGAGCGCGCATAGCTTGGACAGGTGGGGGTAAAAGCCCTCCATGGGCCCGAGTTCGCCTTTTGGCCCGAAGACTCCGACGAGCTCGGCCTGGGGGTGCCGCGCGAGAATCTTGATGACCTCGAATCCGGTATATCCGCTGCCGCCGACGAGGACGACGCGAATTTTTTTATCGACGGAGCCGACAGTGTCGACATTGCCGCCTTGGCCTGTATTGGACATTGCCTGTGAGTCTCCCATGGAAGGAAAACTGTTGCGAAATACAATGGCGAGAAATCAAAGCTTCGAGCCTTGTTCCCGGGAGCCCAAAGGGCTCTAACAACACGGCCCAGAGCAGAGCGAAACGCCGCCCTGGGTATTCGACGCACTGACCCAGGGCGTTGACCTGGGCTATCCTGTCACAGCCTTTCAGGCTGACGAGCCTTAGCATGGCGCCTATGGTCACGAATAATAAACACGGCCCCAGCGCCTTTC
>JAUWQU010000202.1 GCA_030610965.1 Phycisphaerae bacterium | reverse complement strand
GCCGTCCTTCTCGATGTACTTGCGGTACTCGTCCATCGTCGTGGCGCCGATGCACTGGATCTCACCGCGGCTGAGCGACGGCTTGAGCACGTTGGCAGCGTCTATCGCGCCCTCGGCCCCGCCGGCGCCGACCAGCGTGTGAAGCTCGTCGATGAACAATATCACGTTGCGGGCGCGCCGGACCTCGTTCATCACGGCCTTGATCCGCTCCTCGAACTGCCCGCGGTATTTCGTCCCAGCCACCATCATCGCAAGGTCCAGCCCGACGATCCGCCGCTCGTGGAGGATCTCCGGAATCTCGTTGGAGATTATCTTCTGGGCCAAGCCCTCGACGATGGCGGTCTTGCCGACGCCGGCCTCGCCAAGCAGAACCGGATTGTTCTTCGTCCGCCGGCAGAGAATCTGGATGACCCGCTCGATCTCGTCCTGCCGGCCGATGACGGGGTCTAGCTGGCCCTCGCGGGCAAGTTCCGTCAGGTCCCGGCCGAAGTTGTCCAGGGCTGGGGTCTTGCTCTTGCCGCGGCGTTGCGGGCCCTCGCCGGGCATTCCGGGAGGCGTAGCCTCTTCGGTCGGCTCGACTCCCGCGCCGAGGAGGTTCAGGACCTCCTCGCGGACCTCGTCGAGCTTCAGGCCGAGGTTCATAAGCACTTGTGCTGCCACGCCTTCGTGCTCGCGGAGCAGGCCGAGCAGGATGTGCTCGGTGCCGACGTAGTTGTGGCTGAGGTTGCGGGCCTCCTCGATGGAGTACTCGATAACCTTTTTTGCACGAGGGGTTTGCGGCAGCTTGCCCATGGTGACCATGTCAGGGCCCGGCTTTACGAGCTTCTCGACACCCATGCGGACCTTGTGCAGGTCGACGCCGAGGTTCTTCAGCACGTTGGCCCCGACGCCCGAACCTTCCTTGACCAGGCCAAGCAAAACGTGCTCGGTGCCGATGTATTCGTGGTTGAAACGCTGGGCCTCCTGGTTGGCCAGTGCCATTACCTTTCGCGCACGCTCGGTAAATCGTTCGAACATTGCCTGATTATCCTCGCTCTCGTGGGAGCTTTAGACGGTCAATCGGCCGGCGGGGCCTCACGACCCATCCCGTCCGCATACCTTATCCTAGCGGCTCGTAATCCTGATAGCCCATGTTTATTATAGTGGCTCGTGGCCGGCCAATCAAGCATTGCAAACGCCCCGGCCGCGGGCCGACCCCGCCGCGGCGTCATTGTTTCTATCGTCAATTCGACGGGAAAGGTTCAAATCCCCTTCGAGTATCGCCCCGGAATACTTGACTACGACAGTAGCCGGTTTACCCCGCGCGGAGTCGAGGGGTAGCCCGCACCTGGTCGTTTATCGGCCTGTTCGCTTCAGCGAGCGGGACCGCAATGCCCCGGTGATCGACAGTCATTCGTGCCACACCCGAGCCGCGCCCCAAACCCCTCTGCCTGCCGGGGCGGCATGCGCCATGCTCGCCAAACACGTACGCGGCGGCGGCGAGAGCGGACGGTCGGACATGCCCTGGGGTTTTTCTGCCGGCGCGTATTCGTTGGGCTATTTCGACTTGCGGTTCTTGAGTGCCTGACGACAGGCGGCTGCGAAGCGAGCGTTTTTGGGTTAGGCCAGTTCGACTTCGATCTGTTTGTTGGTGAGGAATTCGGTCGTGTCGCCAACGAACGCCGCGGCTCGGCCCAGCCTGGGGTGAGGGTTGCCCAATTCGCACAGGGTCAATGTGCTCGGGTCCGGCCTGGGCGCCATTATCACCAGCACTATCGCCGCGCAAATCGAGGCCAACCAGAACAATTCCCGGTTTCGCCGGGACGGTCCCTGGGTCCGTGATTTCATGCGATACCCCCTTTCCATGCTTTCGCGCAGGGGCGTGTCAGGTCGCCACCGGCCAGAATACCAGTATGGCTGCGCCGCCGGCGAGGCTCAGGGCGAAGACTACGGCGACTCTTTTGAGCATGCCCCGGCTGCCGAGCAGGGCGACGGCGCCGGCTTTGAAGACCAGGTTGGACATCGACGCGACGAGGATCATTCGCCAGCCGGTGTCGGCGTGGACCTTGCCCGCCTCGACGAGGTGGGTGGTCGAGAGGGTGATGGCGTCCATGTCGGTCAGGCCGCTGAGGGCGGCCACGGCGTACATGCCGCTGTCGCCGAAGTGCTCGCGGGCGGCCGCGACGGCGAAGAGGATGGCCGCGTAGAGGACCCCGAAGACGACGGCGACCTTAAGTTCCGCGGCCTTGCCCTCAACGGGGGCCTCGGTGTGCTTGCCCCGGCCGGCCAGGAACATCCCCGCCGTGAGGATCGCCATCCAGGCGGTCATGGCGGCAAGCGGGCCCGCGAGCTGGCCCAGTGCGTCGGGCGCTACGAGGAATATCTCGACCCCCAGGCGCAGGAATACGATCGTCGCGGCGATCATGACCACGACGGCGGCGAGGGCGGAGCTTTCGGGCTGGGTTCGGCTGCGGCGCGCGTAGCCGACCGTCGTGGCGGTGCTGGAGATGATTCCGCCGAGCACGCCGCCCAGCAGCGTGCCCGCCTTGGCGCCGAGGAACTTGTACGCGAAGAACGCGCCCACGCTCACGCCGACGATCAGCACTACGATCAGCCAGATGCGAAACGGGTTGAGCACGCCGTAGGGCCCGTAGGCCTTGTCGGGCAGGATCGGCAGGATGACCATCGCGATAAGCACGAGCTGCATGATGGCCCTGAGGTCCGCCTCGCCGAACTCGCCGATGATGCGGTGCATCCGCTTTTTGAACTGCAGCAGCACGGCCACGCCGCCGCCGACCATGATGGCCGGAATGTAACTCTCGAAGACCACCATCGCCCCCACGCCGTACATGACCATGGCGGCGATCTCCGTGGTCAGGCCAGGCTCGATCTGCCCGGTGCGGAGCTTTATGACGGACCCGACTATGACCATCATCGCCACCACCAGCAGCCCGGCCGCGACGATCCACCCGCCATACACGAGCGCCAAGCGGGCGCAAATCGTGCCCAATACGGTGATCATGCCGAATGTCCGCAGGCCCGCCACGTGCCGCGAGCCCCACTGGCGCTGCAGCCCCACCAGCAGCCCCAGGCCAAGCGAAATGCCGAACTGTACGTAGACCTCAGGATCCATCCGCGGATTCTCTGTCACGAATTAAGACGATGTTAAGTATATCGTACAGGTGGCGAGCGGAACGCCAGATAAATGCGTCTTGCAGTCGATAAGAGAAGGCTTTGCGGACCTCATGATCCATTTCAGTGGCGATTTGCCGGTTATGCACATGAGCGATCGGGCAGCCCATCCCTTCGCATTAGCTGTTGCAACTATTGTCTTTACATGTGCTGGCAGTTTTACGGGGCACGGCGAGCCCCTTTTCTATCGAGATGTTTTTTGCGATGGCCGCTTAAGGTTGCCGTTGACGGCATCGGAGAGCGGAGACACGGAATCGGTTGGACGCAGTAGTTCGAAAACCGCCCGTGCAAACCACGCCGTGTTGTGCAGTTCCATTTCACACCAACGCCAGTGACCTTGCCGCATGTAAGGCATATCTTTAGAGCCCCCACCGATTCCCTGAACCACCATGCCATCACTGCGGGGAGCGAGGTGTGCTTTATATACTCTTGGTTGACCCTCACCCACACCGTATACAGTACTGGCATTCAGCGGGTTATTACCCAGTATCCAGCCAACCTGCCTCCACGCCAGATCTCGCAATTTCGGATTTCCAAGTATCCTGGAACCTTTTGCCAACAAGATGGCTTTTCGCGCTAGAACCTTGTTCGCCCCACGATTGTTGCACAAGTATTGATAGTACAACCCGCCAACATTTCTCCGCATTGTGCTGCCTGTCTGTCCACCAGCGACATTAGTCCGGGAAAGGTAAGCAGGCACAATACCAAAAGCGTTTTTATTGGACAGAGCAAGAAGGTTGTCCTCCAGGTAGGACCTGAGGCTTTCTTTCCATTGAGGATATTTTGGGTGATTTGGAAGGGCATCACACAAATCAGCCAACACGATAACTCCCCCCTCCACGCCATCAAGCCCGCCATGCGCCATAAGACTACTGAAAATCGTATCCTTTTTTTCATTACTATAAAAGAACCCTTTTACCTCCGTTTGGCCTTCAATATACTTTGTCTCCTGTAACGCCATAAGTTTGTCGGCCAGGGCGACGGCCTGATCTTTATATTCAGACTTACCCGTAGCTAAATACATGTATAAGTTCACTCTGACACCATAAGCCAGAGGCATGCAATCCGACACCAGTTCCATGTAGGGTCTGGCATTAAACGCGGTCTCATACTCGGTCACAACCGGCCATGTTTTCGCGAAGTAGTTGTAGCACCTGACAGCAGCATTAAGGCACTTATCAGCATACTCCTGATCCGTATCTTTATACAGGCGGTATATCGTGCTTTGATTCCTGATGAACCTGCTTTGAGACACCATGTCAATTACTAACGTACTCTCGGGAAGGACCCTGTCATCCGAATCCCCGATCACGTTATTCGTATACCGATTGATGCTCTCGCCCCAATCCTTTGTGCCACACCAGAGGTAATAATGTTGTGCAAGAGCTCCGTCGTCAAGCTGCATCTGATGGATGTATTTATTGCCCCACTTGATTTCATCAAGAATGCTGTACTGGCCACTATCCCAAGGCGGGTTGACAATCCTCTTCATCTCAATAAGGCCGTAAAGGCCTGGTTGGAGAATGCGCATTATTTTTCTAACATCGGAACTGGCATGCCACCCCCCAACAATCCCATGACGTTTACCAGCATGCATCCTGGCATCCTCAAGGTGACAGGGCTTCCCGCGCCAGTTTAGGGCCGTGTCGCCACACCTCTTCCTGCGGTAGGCATTACGGTATTTCCGCAGAAAAGCTTCGTAGTTGAGTCTCGCTTCAAGCCCGATCGGGAACCACATAGAGTATTCGGATCCCGCCTTGATCCTATAAGTCCCTGAAACTCCAGGCGTGGTGAAGTCCCCGATCAAATAGTTCCCAAAAGCCCCGGCACTACTATGCAAATCCCCCGAAACGACGACCTTGCCACCCAAGTCAACCACATCGAACGAAGACGCTCTAACACTGCCATCAACCACAAGCCTATTGTTTTTGTTGGAAATATACCCCAGGTGAGTAACAAACACCTTGGTGGTTGCGAAAGCCTTCACCGTGAAGTTGAACGTACTATATGACCGGCGTTTGTTCCCATCTGTATCCACGGCTGTAACGTACCATTTGTGAGGCCCTTGAGAGGCCTTCGAAAGTAAGGGTGTATAATAATGGACTTTCTCCGCGGCCAGGATACCAAATGGCCTGAAGGGTTCATAATTACCGTAAGTGCCACCAGGCAAATGACCGAAGGCCCCGGCGGGAATGTCATCAACATGCGACCCATCCAGCCAGACCTCGTAATGGTCGATGCCGGACTGACTATCAGAACTCTCCCGCCAAGCCAAGAGCGGCGTGTCGCCATAGGTTGTCGCATAGGCCGCAGCGTTGTTCTCGGGGAAGAGGAGTTCAAAGTGAGCCGGGGCAGTGGTGTCCCGCGCTGGGGCGAACGGTGTTAAGGAGAATATTGTTGCTGTCGCGATCAACAGCATAATCTGAAAAGCCGACGAGGTTGAGTGGCCAATGCGTATAGGCGTCTTCATCAGCAATATGTGTGTCATTGTAATACTCTTGTGTTTCTAACGGGAACTTCCCGGATGCCACTGCGACCGACGACCGCCGTCGGCCTTTCGTGAGATTCTAACCGCCAGTGCGGCCAGACCAGCGAGCCAAACGGAGAGGCGAGATGCTGTTTCGCTTAGACGCATTCGACCGGAACGCCGGGTCGGCCCTGGAGGTCTCCAACGCTGATACCGACGGCTTTGTCGTGGTCGACGCGGTGCACGTGCTGCCGGCCAGGAAGCCCTCGCGGCGGTCATCCAGCGGTTTGGGCGTTCGTTCGAGTGGTCGCTGATCCAGCATCAGCAAACGTCTTCCGGTGTTCGGTTACTTGGCCAAGTTATCCGCCGTCATGGCGGTTTCTCGGTGGTTGACGCCGACCATCATGGCTTGGCCGTACTTGGCCCAGACCTGCCCGGCCGAGAGGGCCGAGGCATCTTGCGGCAGCTCCACGGTGATGGTTGGTATGTTGTTTTCCACGCCGGCGTAGCTGCCCAGCGAGCCGGGGCGGGCGCCGAGCTTCTTTACCGGCAGGCCGGACGCCCGTGCGATTTTTGTGGCCAGGGCCAGGCCCGGGCCGTCGTAGTCGATGCAAGCCAGTGGCTGGTGGACGGTGAGGATTCGCGCCGGGCGATAGCGGTCGATAATCCCGCGGAGGTACCGCGCCTCGGGCTGGCTCATCGCCTCGCCGCCGTGGGTGGCTGTGGCTTGGTAATTGCCCGTGGCGAAGTTGCGGTTGACGTCCACCCCGCGGGCGTTGCCTCGTGTGTTGGCGGCCAGGCCGTCGGGATTGGCGGCAGGGACGATGATGACCTTCAGGCCGTAGATGAGCTCCTGGTGGGCGCGAAGGTAAGCCAGCAGTTGCCAGCAGAGCGTAGCGCTGGCCGGCTCGTTGCCGTGAATGCCCCCGATAACCAGCACGCACTGTCGGCCCGTGCCGATGGCGGTAGCGGTGATCGGTCGGCCCTGGACGCTTCGCCCGGCCGGGAGGGACTGGACGACCTGTCTGCGCCGCGGCGCGACCACCGGCTTGGCCCCCACGCGGCGCCGCGGCACGGGCCTAACACGCGGCGGGGCGACGTGGGTCACCCGCGGCTCGGTCGGCGGCAGATCCAGCGCCGCCCGCGGCTGCTCGCAGCCGGCCGCGGCCATCAGGGAACAAACAAGCACGAGTATCTTACGGTGAGCCGTCATCTACGGGCCTCCTTCGGGGGCGCCTGGAGCTTTCTCGTCCTGAACA
>JAUWQU010000447.1 GCA_030610965.1 Phycisphaerae bacterium | reverse complement strand
CCTTCAGCCACCACGGCCGTGCCGGTTGCGACAATGCCCTCACGAGCCCAGTTAAGCGCGTAGAGGTTGCTGGACTTGTCGAACAGGATGGACTCGGAGCTGTTGAGGTACTTGGCGCGGTCCTCGGGGTCCAGCGCCCGGCCGCCGAAGGCGATGACCTTCCCGGCCGGGTCGAGGATCGGGAACATCAGCCGGTTGCGGAAGCGGTCGTAGTATCCGCCGTTGTCGCGTTGAATGACCAGTCCGGCCGCCTCGAGTTGGGCGTCGCGAACGTTCTTGCTTCGCGCGGCCCGCAGCCGCGAGTCCCCGCCTGCCGGGGCGAAGCCGAGGCCGAAGCGTTCGATGGAATCGTCCGTAAGCCCTCGCCCGCGCGCGTAGGCCATGGCGGCGGCGCCGGCATCGGAGCGGAGTTGGGCGCGAAAGAGCCGCGCCGCCAGGGTCACTATCTCGGCCAGGTCGCTCTTGCTCATGCCGCCCGGGGCGGACGTGGCCTCGTAACTATCGGCGGGCAGGGGGATGTTTGCTCTTTCGGCCAGCGCTCTGACGGCCTCCGGGAATGACATCTTTTCGTAGAGGCTCAGGAACTGAAAGACCCCTCCGCCGGCGCCGCAAGAGAAGCATTTGAAGATCTGCTTGGCCGGGGCGACGTACATGGAGGGCTTGTGGTCGTCGTGGAACGGGCAGACGCAGACGTACTCCCGGCCGCGCTTGGTCAGCGCGACGTACTGCCCGACCAGCTCGACAATGTCGGTTGCCTGCGCGACCTGCTGGATGAATTGTTCCGAAAATAGCGCCACCATCGCCCTCGACTGAGAAGCCAAACTTCAAGACCTGCACCCCCCCGTGCTGTTGAGTAAACTCGGAATCCAAAATTCGAAACCTGGCGGCAAGCAGGTTTCGAGCTTCCAGTGAGGATTATTCTATCCTGCCGCTCCCTCAACGTTTTTCTTCTCGTCGAGAGCCCGGTTGACGAGGGCGTCGGCGAGAACGTTCTGCTCGCGGCGCACGTGGCGGAAGCTGCACGCCTTGAAGCCCGCTGCCAGCGACTTGCCTTGTTGGTAGAGCGGCAAAAGCCTTGCATTTCTGACCTTATACTGCCCGTTCATCTGGCGGACGAGCAGTTCGGAGTCGCTGACGATCTCCACCTGCTGGGCCTTGAGCGCCCGGGCCATCTCCAGCCCGTGCAGCATTCCCTTGTATTCGGCGACGTTGTTGGTCGCATGGCCGAGGAAGAGCCCTGCCTCGTACATCACCACGCCGTCGGCGGCGTCGGCTATAACCACTCCCGCCCCCGCCGGTCCGGGATTGCCCCGCGCCCCGCCGTCTACGTGAACCGTCACGCGCAAAATACTCGCGCTCATTTGTCCTCTTTCCGCTATTGGCCTCTGCGACTTGCTGCCCGTAATGGCTGGTCTTCCTATGCCGGTTGGTTAGGTTCCATATACAAGATACGCCCGCAGTTGTTGCAGATTCGAATCTCGTCGCGCACCCGCAGGGCATTGGCGTGCTCGGCGCTGAGCGACATATAGCAGCCCCCGCAGATGTAGTCGTACGGGGGTTTCTTGCCTTCGATCTGGATGGCCGCCATCGCCTCCCCGTCGTAGCGGTCCGCCACGCGCTTGAAAACGGCCAGGCCCTCGGGCACCAGGCCCTCGGCCGCCTCGCCGCGCCTGACCTTCAGCTCGGCCAGCATGCCGTCGAGCTTTTTGATCTCGGCGGCGTTGGTCTGCTTGATCTCATCGAGGCGCTTCGTCTCGGCTTCGATCTGCTCCTTGATCTTGTCGGCCTCGATGCGCACGGTGTCCACGTCCTGGATCATCCTGAGCGTGCTCTCTTCCAGCTTGGCGTTGTCGGCCTTGAGGGTGTTGATCTGCGTGAGGATGGTCGCGTATTCCTTGTTGGTCTTGGCGGTGTTCAGGGCCGAACGCAGCTTGGCGACGCGCTCCTCGGACTGGCGAAGGTCCAACTCGTGCCTGTCGGCGTCCTTGCGGCGTGTGTTTGACTTCTCCTGGCGGGCCTCCCACTGCTCCTGGTGCCGGTCGATCCGGTGCTGCTGAAGGTCCACGGCGCTTTGCCTGGTCTTCAGTCGGCGACGAACCTGAGAGAGTTCCCGTTCAATTGATTGCAGCTTGAGTAAGCCGTCAAGCATCTGACCCATGTATGTCCTTCTTCACTTGTAAGATGTACGCGACCGACAATAACTCCTCTTCATAGCAGTTTGCATCGCGAAGTTCAAGCGTTTTTCCTGTGCGTTAGCTGCCCAGACGAACGGCAAGGCTAGCCTTCGACCCAGAGGAAGTACGCCATATTGAGGATTGTGGCCGGGACGGACGGGCCGATGAACCACATCAGTAGTTCGGGCGACCATGGGACAATCGCCGCCACCACGTACCACGCCACCACAAGCAGGACGGCTATGGCTACGGCAATCAGCGGCAGGAGCGTTCGCCCGGCAAACCCGGTCGCATCGCTGAGCTTGACGCACAGGATCAAGCCGGCCAATGCGCCGCCGATCGCTCCCGCGCCGAACGTCAGGACCATGGGGGCGCTTTGGCTCTCCAGGGAATCCAGGAAGGCGTTGTACACCCAGGCTATCCCGGCGATCGCCACCAAACCTGCCGCCATGCGAATCGGCACGTGCAATGCCGCCTTCCCCCAGCCACGCGCGGGGGTCCATTCGGATTCAGTTATGCTGCCGCTCCTGGGGATTAGATGTCTTCCCGATGAACAAAATGCTTCATTCTCTTGCCTTTAGAGACCAATGGGCTCTAAAAAACAAGCTGGCAATGTATCCGGCACACGACACGATCGCTGCGATTTCCTCTGCGGCCGGCGCTGCCGCCAGGGCCATCGTCCGCGTCAGCGGGCCCGATGCGCTGGCCCTTGTGGGGCGGATGTTCACGCCCGAGCCGCCGACTGGCCCGCTGGAGGCGGTGGGGGGCTTTAGCTGCGCCGACGGCCTACTTGTCATCGAGCCGGCCGGCATCGAGTTGCCTGCCCGGGCGTATGTCTTCCGCGCGCCGCGGAGCTACACGCGGCAGGATGTGGTGGAACTTCACATTCCCGGCAGCCCGGCGGCAGCGGGTGCGCTTCTGGAGGCGCTCGTCGCCGCGGGGGCCAGGCAGGCCGGGCCCGGCGAGTTCACGTCGCGGGCGTTTTTCTCCGGGCGGATCGACCTGTCGGCCGCCGAGGCCGTCGCGGACGTTATAAACGCCGCCGACGACGCACAGCTCCGCTCGGCCATGACGGCTCTGGGCGGCCGGGTCAGCAAGCTCTGCGGCGAGGCATCCGTCCGGCTGGCCGAGGCGATGGCGACTGTCGAGGCGTCCATCGACCTGGCCGACGAGGACATCCAACTCGCCGACGCCGGCGACCTCGCCGACGCCCTGGCCGCCGAGGCGCGGCAGCTTCGGGCCGCCGCGGAAACTGCGGCCGAGATGCCCGAGACCGCCCATCAGCCCTGCGTGGTCTTCGCCGGCCGGCCCAACGTGGGCAAGAGTTCGCTGCTCAACGCACTGACGGGCGAGGATCGGGCGATCGTCTCGGCCCTTGCCGGCACCACGCGCGACGTGCTCGGCGCGCCGCTGTCGCTGCCGGGAGGCCAGGCCGCCAGGTGCCAGGACGCCGCCGGCTTTGCCGGAGCGGCCGACTCACTTGCCGCGGCCGCCGACAACGCCGCCCGCGCCGCCATCCGCCGGGCAGACGTAGTCTGCTTCGTCCTCGACGCCGCCGAGGGCCTTACGTCCGACGACGAAGAACTGCTCGACCAGGTCCGCCAAGCCAACCGCAACGCGCCGATGATCGTGCTGGCCAGCAAGGCGGACGAGGGGATTTCGGATTCGGGATTTGGGATTTGGGATCTTTCGGGTGGGGACGTGTCGGCTGGTGGGGCGGGTTCGGGCGTGTTGTTCACTTCGGCCGTGACGGGCCAGGGGTTGGACGAGCTTCGTTCGCGTCTGGCCGAGTTGCTTGGCGCGTCGGCCTGGCGATCGGGCGAGCAGTTGGGGCTGCATGCTCGTCAGAAGCGGTGCATCCTCGCCGCCGCGGCCGCCGCTGACAGGGCGGCCGGGCTGCTCGCGGGTGTCGCCGACGTCGTTGACGTGGCCGAACTGGCCGCGGTCGAACTCCGAGCCGCGATGGCCGAACTTGGCCAGGTAAGCCCCGACGCCGCCGGCTACGTCAGCGAAGAAATCCTCGGCCGGATCTTCGCAAGGTTCTGCGTGGGAAAGTAATGAATCCAAGCAAGCGCACGGGTCGGCGGAGCGTTTGTGGTGTGCTCGTAAGAGCATATCCGATGGCCCCATAGGCCCGCCCTGGCAGGGGCGGAGGACTGTAGCCGCGGGTGGAATGACGTTGCCGCCCAGCGGCTGGAGCGAAACCCGTGGAAGAAGGGGTCGCTGTTTACTTTTTCGCCCAGGGGCGAAGGAATGTCTTCTCATACGCATTTCAAGAGATTCTCGCGC